>JAAFJT010000064.1 GCA_013298955.1 Chitinophagales bacterium | reverse complement strand
CAATCTTGTTCCGTAATTTTAGTCTGCATCGAAATTTTATCATATAATACCTTACCTAAACTCTTGATAATCGTAGGATTATCTTGAACAAAAACGGTTATTTTTTTTGCTTTCATATTAAAATTATGCAATTTCGTATTTTTTCAAAATATCAAGCCATTTTTCGATATGATATGCTTTAACTTCTGTTGAATTATCAGAATCATATATTAAATTTTTAGTATAAATTTTAATAAAAGTATCATAATCATCCAAAGAGCGCAAATAATATTTCAAAGTTGTAATAATTCCATTAACAATAAGATCCATTTCACAGTCTTTATGAATTTTATGTATCAAATTCTTGACAAATTGTTCTTCTTCGGGCGTTTCAAAACCATTTTTGTAAGTCGTTAAAACATAATAACGATTAATATTCACTTGCTCCGTTTTCTTCAAAATGTCAAAAATGATAAACCTATCAATGGGTTTGTTATGCTTTATTTCAATAATTTCAAAAGGCTGCCCATCGGATTTATAGATTTCGATGTCTCCAAAACCATGCTTATCAGAGGCGGTATGCACCTGCAAAGGCAGCAAAATTCTATTTTTATATCGCGCTGACCGTTCCATCCGCAACTCATAAATAGAATAAATCGCAATAACAGGCAATCTTGAACTCATTTTCAAACTAAAATGCTCCTCTAACATTTCTAATATCGTTTGAATGTTCAAAATATTTTTTTTTGACATGTTATTATCCATTTTTTTTAGAAACCCAATCCTTATTTTTAGTCAAAAACTCTTTCGCAAGGTTCAAAAAATTGACAGAGCCTTTACAACTCGCATCATATAAAATAATCGGTTTATGCAAACTTGGTGCTTCCGCCAACCGCGCACTCCGATGAATCACCGTTTCAAACACGTAATCGACTGCCGTTTCGCGCACTTCATTCATCACCAAATGCCCCAAACGCAACCGTGTATCAAACATGGAAAGCAAAATTCCTTCAATTTCCAATTTTTTATTCAACGCTTTTTTAACTAATTTGACCGTATCCTTCAATTTGCCCAAGCCTTCCAACGAAAAAACTTCACATTGCACAGGTATCAACACCGAATCGGCTGCCGTCAATGCATTAATCGTCACCAAACCGAGAGACGGCAGGCAATCAATGATAATATAATCGTAATCATCGCGGATTTGACTCAAAAACTCGTCCATCACGTACTCGCGGCGAAACCGAGTGACCAATTCCAACTCCGCACCCACCAAATCAATACTCGACGGCAAAAGCCAAAGATTGGGCGTATCGGTTTTAAAAATGGCTGTTTTCGGGTCAATCTCGTCAATCATGCACTCGTAAAGGCTTTTTGCACCCGCTTTTGGAAATTCACCCACCCCAGAAGAACTATTCGCTTGCGGGTCTGCATCGATTAAGAGTATTTTTTTTTCTAATATGCCTAAACAAGCGGCAAGGTTGATGGCAGTGGTCGTTTTACCTACACCGCCTTTTTGATTGGCGATAGCTATGATTTTTCCCATAATTTTTTTTGTATATTAAATCTTGTGATTATTAAATATTTGATTATCAACCGTTTGGAGGGTTTCAAACCCTCCAAACGGTGTTGCACGTTTGATGATTATCAACCGTTTGGAGGGTTTCAAACCCTCCAAACGGTGTTGCACGTTTGATGATTATCAACCGTTTGGAAGGTTTCAAACCCTCCAAACGGTGTTTTACATGCTATTTTAAACCCATTTCTTTTCGATATTGTACTGCTGTTTTGGTGCTGCCGTCATGACTCCAACCGGGTGCTTTGAATAAGTATTTCAACCGAATTGATAAAGGTAAATCTTTCCTCGTTTTGAAAAAATCGACCCAAATCCCTTTCCATTCGTGAAAAATAACTTCTACAAGTCCTTGATTGCCTGTTTTGCCATGTAATCCGTATTGTACAGGTTCTTCCACTAATTCTTCTGAAAAAGTACCAAACATCCTATCCCAAATAATGAACATCATCCCCATATTTTTATCCAAATACCGCACATTACTTGCATGATGCACGCGATGATGTGACGGCGTGACAAAAATCCACTCCCAAATCGGGATGCGATTTAAGTATTTGGTATGAACGAGAATCCCATACGTTTGAGTCATAGCAAACATTAATGCTATATCTAACATCTTGAAACCCAATAAACAAAGCGGTATAAAAAACAAAAATCGATAGATCGGTTGTAAGACAGAGGAACGAAATCCTGTGGTCAAATTAAAATAATCAGACGAATGATGCGTCACATGTACCGCCCAGAAAAAACGGCTATAATGTTCCATCCGATGCAGCCAATAAAATAGAAAATCTTCTAATATCAATAAGGTCAACCAATAATAAATCGGATTATGAATTTCCATCAACCGATATTGATACACCCAAGTCATAAAAGAACCCACAAACAAGAGGCGCAACCCAAAATCCAACCCAGCATTGAGGGTTGTCAAATAGAGGTTGTACAACGTATCTTTGACGCTATACCATTGTTTGCCCTGCCAATTGCTGATAAGGATTTCCGCCAAAATCACGATGGCGTAAAATGGTATAGATAATTTTAATAATTCTTGTTCGACTAACTGGTTTTGGAGCATTTTTAGGAAATTTAGAGCGAATTGGACAGATTTCGATTTTAAAACACATAGTTCACATAGTAAGACATAGGACACATAGGACACATAGGACACATTTTGGATACATAGGGAGCATTTTTTAGAAATTCAATTCACCCCATTGTTTTTGCAACCCCCAAACAAACGAATTTATAAAAGATTACCCTATGTGTTCTCTGTCCTCTATGTGAACTATGTGTTTCAAAATTATTCCACTTCCCACTTCATGGTGTGACCAATCGCAGGTAAAATTAAGACTTTATCTTCTGCCTCAAAACATTTTTTGGCGGCATCTTTATCAATTTTGATATATTCAAAGGTGTCAAAATGACATCCAATAATCGTATTGCATTGAATGAAATCGGCAGCGACTACTGCATCTGCGTAATCCATCGTAAAATTGCTGCCAATCGGCAAAATTGCAAAACTCAACGGCGGACAAATCATCGGAATCAACTGCATATCCAACGTCAACGCTGTATCGCCCGCAAAATAAAAACAACCTTCCTCCGACGAAACCACAAATCCCATAGGCGAACCGCCATAAGTGCCGTCAGGCAAACTCGACGAATGTTGCGCTACAACACATTTCACCGTACCAAAATCAAAGGTGCGCCCACCGCCGGGATTCATCGGATGAATATTCGATAATCCTTTCTTTTTCAACCAATTATAAATTTCATAATTGGTAATAATTTTACAATTGGTGCGTTTCGCAATCCGTTCTGCATCCGCAATATGGTCTGCATGACCATGAGAAATGAACATAAAATCGCATGGAATCGTATCCACATCAATGGCACTTGCCAACGGATTCGGCGAAATAAACGGGTCAAATAACAAATGTTTACCATTTATTTCAACGCCAAAACAAGCGTGTCCGTAATATTTAATATTCATAATTTAAATGAAATCAAGAGGTGTAACCAAAGTTTTTCAATAAACGCTCATCATCCCGCCAATTTTCGCGGACTTTGACCGTCAATTCCAAATGTGCTTTGGATTCAATAAAAATTTCAATATCTTTTCGGGCTTCCATGCCTACTTTTTTGATGGCTGTCCCATTTTTACCCACCACAATCGACTTTTGCGTGTCACGTGCCACGTAAATCGTCGCAAAAATGCGCGCAATCGGCGTTCCATCATTGGTTTGGGTTTCTTGATACGAGTCAATCATCACTTCGCACGCGTAAGGAATTTCCTCCCGATAGTTCAATAAAATCTTCTCGCGGATGATTTCCGACACAAAAAACCGTTCAGGACGGTCTGTCAACTGGTCTTTTGGATAATATTCGGGCCCTTCAGGCAGGTATTTCAAAATATGGGCTATCATATCATCCATGCCCACTTTGTTGAGCGCGGAAATACCCAACGTTTCTTTAAACGGAACGCGTTCCAACCATTGCGCCGTCAAGGTTGCAACCGCTTCAGGTGTAGCCGTATCCGTTTTGTTAATCAACAAAAAAACAGGCGCACTCGAACCCCGCAAATCCCGAATAATCGGGTCATCGGCTTCATAAATTTCGGTCGGTTCGGTGACAAACAACATCACATCTGAATCCTCAAAAGTGCTTTTTGCAAACGCATTCATCGCCGCGTGCATTTTATACGCTGGTTTACGGATGATTCCGGGCGTATCGGAAAACACCATTTGATAGTTTTCGTCGCTCAAAATCCCGATAATCCGATGACGTGTCGTCTGCGGTTTATTCGTGATGATAGACATGCGCTCGCCAAGGAGCGCGTTCATCAGTGTTGATTTGCCGACATTAGGGCGACCGATGATATTAACAAAACCCGATTGAAACATTTTTTTTAAGACTAAATTATAATCATTTGCGATACCGCACCATTATAAACGTTTAAACAAAATAGGCTTTTGAATCAAGAATGAAGGAATTAAGGATGTTTTAATTTTTAATTAAAATATTGATTATCAAACCTTTGGAGGGTTTTAAACCCTCCAAAGGTTGTTGTAATATTTAATTCCTTCATTCCTGATAAAAAAAAACGCCCCTTACAAATCCAACAAACCATCTGGCAACTCCATCAGAATTTGTTTTTTAGCATCCTCAATTTGAAGGATGAATTGCGCATTCAACGGAATCAGTACCGACTTTTTTTGGTAGGTAACAATCGCCATTTCCTGCTGTGGATATTCTTCGACGGATTCAATCACCCCAACTTTCGTTGTGCCATCCAGAATCATATAACCCACATATTTACTATATTGCAGCCCATTTCCGTCATCGTCCTCCTCGTCAGACTCGAAAATGTCCTCTTCGCGGAGATATAACGCTTTGGAAGCGATACCACTCGCGGCTTCAGGCGTATCAACGCCCTCAAATTTGGCAATAATCGTGTTGCCGACACGAATGTCTTCAATAAAAAAAGGCATTTGTCTGCCTTTTACGTCGATTAAAACCACATCGGTATCCATTAAATCTTCCAAATACCGTTCTTTGATTTGCAATTTAATCTCGCCTTTTAAGGCGTGCGGCTTTTTCGTATAACCGATTTGAACCGTTTTCATTTAAGCAATGACTTGTTTTTCCCGAAAAACACGTTTAAAAATTCGGGGCGAAAATACGACATTGGCACGTTATTTTCGCCGAACTTGCACAATGTTTCTAAAACTTTCTAAAACTTTTGTAACAAACATGAAGTTTTTAATTTTTTCAACTATTTTGTTGATTCAAACAAACCTTATGACCGCACAAATCAGTCCGCTCAGCGCGTTATTACCCGCCGACCGACAAATTGATTGGAGTCAGGTCGGCGTTCAAAAAGGGCAATTGGCAAGTTTCAAACCAATCGTCCATATCACCGATTTTGGTGGCAAGCCTGATGGCGTTACGCCGAATGACGAAGCCTTTCAAAAAGCCTTGCACCATTTGGGCAACCACGAAGGCACGATTTTTTTTCCAAAAGGAAATTATTTATTCAATCAAAGTATCGTAATGCGTAATCACTTGATTATCAAAGGAGAAGGCGCGGATAAAAGTGTTTTGAAATTTGATTTACATGGTCAAAATGACCTCATTCGCGCTAATGGAACGGTCGAATCCAGTAAAATTCAATTAACAGCCGCCACCCCAAAAGACGCGCAATTCATTCAGATTGCGCGAAATACGGGTTTTAAAAAAGGTGATTGGATTAAATTGACGCAACAAGATGATTCGTTGGTGACATCGGGTTGGGCGAAAGGCAGTGTTGGGCAGCTTTTTCAAATTATGGACTTGGTTGAAAATCCGTCCTTATATGATGGCGTGCGTTTGAAATTGCATCAGAAATTGCGCAAAAGTTATGTTTTGGCAGATTCGGCAGGGATTCAAAAAATGTTGCCTGCGGAACAAATCGGCGTAGAAGCGTTGACAATCAAACGATTAGATGCGACTGAGGGACAAACTTCCAATATTTATTTTGATAATGTGGTCAATAGTTGGGTTTGGGGCGTAGCGAGTGAAAAATGCAATTTTGCTCATGTGACCCTTAATGCGTCGGCGCATATTACGGTTTCGGGTTGTTATTTTTCGGAAGCCTTTGGTTATGGCGGCGGCGGAAAAGGTTATGGCGTGATGACGCAAATCACGTCGAGCGATTGTCTGGTGGAAGACAATATTTTTAAAACATTGCGTCATGCCATGATTTTGCAAGCGGGCGCGAATGGCAATGTCTATGCGTACAATTATTCGATAGACCCGTATCGGGACAATTTTATTGTGTCCAATTCGGTGGGCGATTTTGCCCTGCATGGGAATTGGACGTATGCGAATTTATTTGAAGGCAATGTGGGTCAAAACTTGATGGTTGATAATTCTCATGGTAAAAATGGTGATTGTAACACTTTTTTTAAGAATAAATTGGAAAGTTGGGGCATTATGGTCTTTCCGGGTGCGGGCGATGCTATCAATTTTGTGGGGAATGAGGTGACCAATAAAAGCCTCTTTTACGGGCGTTACATGTTAGGCGGGACGAATCATTTTGAATTAAAAAATGCGATTCGGGGCAAAATCCAAGAAACAACGACCGAAATCGCCTTGCCGAATAGTTTTTTTAAAATCCCACTTGTTGAAACAGACGTAGCGACACGCAGTTTGAGTAAAATCACAGTTACGCCAACAGGCGTTTTATCAGCACAAGACCGTTATGAACAAGGGAATTTTTGTAAAAAAAGATGAGTGGTCTTGTTAAAAACTAAATATGTCCTTAATGCCCCCTTTTTCCTTCATTCTTGATTCAAATTTGTATCTTTGTGCAAGATTTTAGTTTGAAATCATTGGTGGATAGCGCGTAATTGGCTCAAAACTTGCAAGGACTCAGAAACATTTCCCGATACCATGCGTTATTAATATTGGAAATACGTTGTTAGCAAAGTTATCCGAAATCATTGAAAAATATGTAAATAACTTGTTTTAGAACGATTTAAGGAAAAAAAAATCTGTTAAAGTTATCAGAAAAGGGTTCAAAAATTTTGAAATGATTCCCCTTTTTTGTTACTTTACGGTTTAAAAAAAACTACTGGTGTCGTAACTGGAAATCATAATACCTATGATGTATTTATTGAATAGCCCCGCTCGATATATAAAGACAAACAAAAAAAGCATTTTAAGCACTATCGTTACTTCCGCGCTCACTGCTGGATTGGTTTCAATAGGTTTTCAATACAAACAACGCCATATTGAGGCTGTTGAACGCGACGACCACAATGCCCGCTTTGCTGGCATGACTGACCTGATGCTATCAGGAAGGGTTCAACGCAGTTTTGTGAGTTCCGCACCAACTAATTTTATTGCCGCCGCCGCTTCTATTACGCCTTCGGTCGTGAATATAAAGGCGTTGAATGGGGCAGATGAGTCGCTTTGGAATCCTGGTGAAGGCAATTTAGGCACTTCTTCGGGTTCGGGCGTGATTATTTCGACAGATGGTTATGTGATTACGAATAATCATGTTGTGGAAGGTTCGACAGATATTGAAGTGGCGTTGAGCGATAAACGCACTTTTGATGCTAAATTGGTCGGCGCAGACCCAAGTACAGACCTTGCACTGTTGAAAATCGACATCAATCGGGCAACGCCTGTGCGTTTTGGCAATTCGGATTCGATTCGGGTTGGGGAATGGGTGTTGGCGGTTGGCAATCCGTTCAATTTGGAATCGACGGTGACGGCGGGTATCGTGAGTGCTAAAGGGCGGAGTATCAACATTTTAGAAGATAAATATTCGATTGAATCGTTTATACAAACGGATGCGGCAGTGAATCCCGGTAATTCTGGAGGCGCATTGGTGAATACGAATGGCGAATTAGTGGGCATTAATACGGCGATTATTACCAAATCAGGGCGTTATGAAGGGTATTCTTTTGCGATTCCTGTCAATTTGGTGATGAAAATTGTCCGTGATTTGAAAACGTATGGAGTGGTTCAACGCGGATTTTTAGGCGTAAGTGTTGAAGATTTGTCGCCTGAACGCGCTAAACAAGTCAATTTAGACCCAATGAGTGGCGTTTACATCAGCAAAGTGAATCCGGGTAGTGCAGCAGAAGATGGCGGCATTCGGGAAGGTGATGTCGTGATTTCGGTCAACAACATGAATGTGCGTAATAAACCCGAATTGTTGGAAATGGTTGCAAGACATCGACCTGGTGATAAAATTGCATTGGAATACATTCGACTCGGCAAGAAAGGCAAAACGAATGTAACGTTGAAAAATAAGAATAATACGACGGCTTTGACTGAATTAGAACCCGTTTCACCGCTACCAGAACGATTGGGTTTTGCGAAATTGCAAACTTTGAATGCGTTGGAAATCAAGAAGTTAGGTGCAAAAGGGGTGCGCGTTTTGACGATTGGGAAGGGCAGTAAAATCGCTCGCTTGAATATGGAAGAAGGTTTCGTGATGACGCATATCAACGATATAAAAATAGAAAGTGTGGAGCAATTTATCAAAGCGTTGGAAAAAGCGCGTCCACAAGAAAAAATTACGATTGAAGGGGTTTATGAAAATTTCCCTGACCCTTATTTTTTCACCTTTACGAAATAAATGATTTAATTTGTTCCTAAATTGCACGAATTTTCCCGATACATGGTGGAAATTCGTGCATTTTGTTTTATAAACTATTGATTTAAAATCAATTACATCTAAAAATTGACATGCGTATTATAAGTGGAAAGTTTAAAGGTCGTCGTTTTCATCCGCCCGCAGATAATTGGCCCACTCGTCCAACGACGGATTTTGCCAAAGAAGGATTGTTTAATATTTTAAATAATCAATTTGATTTTGAGGATTTGAAAGTCTTAGATTTGTTTGGCGGGACGGGCAATCATACGTATGAGTTCATTTCGCGGGGCAGTACGGACGTGACGTATGTGGATAAACACACGCCTGCGGTTGATTTTGTGCGCAAAACAGCGCAATTGTTGAAAATTGAGGCGCAATTGCGGATTATTCCGTCTGATGTGTTTCGATTTATAGAAAAAACAAGTGAAAAATATGATTATATCTTTGCGGGACCGCCTTATGGATTAGGCACTTTGGACACGATTCCCGATAAAATCTTTGAACATGGGTTATTAAAACCCGAAGGTTGGTTCGTTTTGGAACACAATCCGCACCATGATTTCACGAAACATCCGCATTTTCAGATGGCGCGGAATTATGGTAAAACAATATTTAGCATTTTTTATGTCAGTGCAAACACATAGGACACATAGGAAGACATAGTTCACATAGAGGTAATCTATATACCTCTATGTGAACTATGTCTTCCTATGTGTCCTATGTGTTAAAAAAATACTTCTATATGCAATTACAAGATACATTTAAAACGATTCTCTCGAATGTCGGCATTAGCGCGTTGAATCAAATTCAAAAAGATGCTTATACCGCTATCCTGCAAGAACCCGAAGTTTTGCTATTAGCCCCCACAGGTTCGGGCAAAACGCTTGCTTTTCTCCTCCCAATTGTTGCCCAATTAAAAACGGATGAAAAAAAAGTGCAATGTTTGATTTTAACGCCTTCCCGCGAATTGGCGATTCAAATTGAGCAAGTTTGGAAAAAAATGGCAACAGGATTTAAAGTCAATGCCTGTTATGGCGGACATAGCGTGATGGTGGAAATGCAAAATTTGAGTGAACCACCTGCTTTGTTGATTGGTACACCTGGACGGATTGCAGACCACATTACGCGCCGAAGTTTCGATTTGTCAGGGATTTATATATTTGTTTTAGACGAATTTGATAAATCATTGGCATTGGGTTTCCATGACCAAATGTCGTTTATTACCCAACATTTAAAAAAAATTAAAACAAAAGTATTGGTTTCGGCAACAGATTCGCTCCGAATCCCTGATTTTGTCAAAATTCAAAAACCGTATGTCCTGCATTTCACGAAAGGGGAGGAGGAAGCACCTGCGTTAAAATTACATACGATTTTTTCGGAAACGAAAGATAAAATTGAATGTTTATTTAATTTGTTATGTGAATTGGGTGCGCAATCTTCGATTATTTTTTGCAATCATCGGGATGCGGTGGAACGGACGAGTCAATTATTATGGGAACATGGTATTGAAAATGCTTTTTTTCATGGCGGCATGGAACAAATCGACCGCGAAAAAACATTGATTCAATTTCGGAATGGTAGTACGCGTTTTTTAATTGCCTCTGATTTGGCAGCAAGGGGCTTGGATGTTGCTGATATTCAGAATATTATACATTATCATTTGCCACATAAAGAAGAAGATTTTATTCACCGCAATGGTCGTACGGCGCGGATGGATGCGACTGGTAATGCGTATATTATTTTGCATCAAGACGAAAAAATACCCAATTATTTGGCAAAATTGCCCGAAAAAATGGTTTTAAAAACCAATCAAACCTTGCCTGCCCGTTCCGAATGGACGACTCTATACATTAGTGGCGGCAAAAAAGATAAATTGAGTAAAGGCGATATTGTTGGATTTTTAGCCAAAATCGGCGGTTTAGAACAAACGGAAATTGGTCTAATCGCGGTGATGGATTTTATGTCTTTTGTGGCAGTGCAGAAAAAGCGTTTGAAAACGGTTTTACCCATCCTTCAACAAGCCAAAATGAAAACCCGTAAATATAAAATTCAAGAAGCCCCTTTGAATGGATAAGTAGTCGCATATTAACGTCGGCGAGGTTGCAACCTCGCCGACGTTGGCGCGTTTTTTTTGATAGTTTATTACGGCGCGACTACTTAGCATCGTTGGGCTTGTGTTCATTGAATTTTTTTAAATTCAATGAACACAAGTTTGAAAAATAGAACGAATCTTTACAATGTCACTTTTACGTTAAAACACATCCTTCCTATACGGTTTTCTCCAAATAGTTTTAAAGAAACAATATGAAATTGAATTTTTAAATTCACAGTAATTACATAAGTTTTTGAAAACCAATCTATTAGAAAACGGACAACTGTTTTACCTACTTAAAAGGTGTAATATTTGACCACTTATAACTTCATGCTACCATAATTATGATGTCTCTAAACAAACTTACAACGAGGTTGACCATAGGGTTGATTGCTTTTGCCTTGCCCCTTAACGCGCAAGTTTCGTTAACTGCCACTAAATCTGCGACTCCAACGGCTTGTGCGCCAGGTGAAACCATTCAATTTACCATTTTATATGCGTGTTCGTCGCTGACCGACCCTTGTGACGGGGGCATTATAACAGACGTATTACCTGCTCAATTTGACTTTGTATCGGCGTTAGGCACTTCACACACCAATACGCCCACTTACAATGCGGGTACACATCGAGTGACTTGGCAGTTTTTACCCACGATTCCCGCAGGTTCAACAGGTCAACTGAAAGTGACCGCAAAAGCAAAAACAGGCTTAACGCCCTCTGGTGCGCTTTCCGTACAAAACTGTGTACAAGGCACGGTCACAAATTCGGGCATTATTACCTCTAATTGTGTGAATGTTACTATCAATGTGCCTGCACCAACCAACCTTTTTACCATCACCAAAACCAAAATAAGCCCTGTTGGGACTCCCTATTTAGGCAATAATGTCACATACGAAATTTCCGTTTGTAATCCTGCCAATGCTGCCACAAATGGAGGCGTTAATTTAATGGGCGCAACCGTCAAAGATGTATTACCGCCTGATGCCACTTTTGTTTCCGCTACTTTGGGTGGAACGTATAGTAATGGAACGGTCACTTGGAATTTGGGAAACCTGACAGCCAGTAATGCGGCATCTTGTGTAAAACCAACGGTTACGGTTTCTTATGCGAATCCGCCTTTTTCGGCGGGGCAAAATGTGACGAATACCGCTACTTTGACAGGCTCTTCTAATGGTTCGCCGATTACAATCGGACCCGCAACCGTTACACATGGGTTGCAAGCACCCGCTTCGCGTTGGACTTTTAGTAAAACGAAGGTGAATCCATCGGGACAAGCCTTTATAAACGAAGACGTTACCTATGAAATCGCTATGTGTAACCCTGCGGATGCCTTGACAAATGGTGGTTTAAATTCGACGAATACGATTTTCACCGATAATTTACTTGCAGGTGCAACCTTTGTTTCGGCGACACTCGGTGGGGTTTACAATGCAGGAACGCATACAGTTGCTTGGAATATTGGAGACCAAACCGTGTCTAATACGGCTTTTTGTACCAAACGCCAAGTTACAGTGCGTTATCCCACAGGCACTTTTACGAATGGACAAAGTGTTTGTAATGCTTTTTCAGTAACGGGCAATATCCAAGGTTCGGCAAATGGAAGTCAAATTGGGACGACGAATGCTTGTCACACGGTCAATACTTTTGTATCGGTTTGTGCAGCTACGGTGAGTAGTAGCATTGGTAGCAACACTAATTTAGTTGGAGAACCGCAAACGTATAGTTTCGCACTCAACAATACAGGGAATCGCACCTTAAATAATTTTGTTTTTGAAACGGCAATTCCTGACGCGATTCAAATGACTGCGTTGAAAACAGGGAGCTATTCGGGTGGTGCAAATGTGATTGTAAAATATCAAACGAATAATAACAATACATACACGACTTGGGGAACATACAGTACAGCTACGAATACCACTTTATCAGTCAGTAGTTTGGGATTAGGCGCGAATTACATCACTAAAATTAGATTGGAATACGGCGTGATTCCAGTTGGGTTTTCGGCATCGACCAAACCTTCCATTACGGGGATGCTGCTGAATCCGTCCAAAAGTGGTGCTGCTGTGAATGTTGGCAATACGATTTCCAATTGTAGCGATATTCATTGGGAGTGTGATGGCAATAATCAGACGCAACAAAGTTGTGTTGACTTTGATGTAGATGTTTTTGTGGCAACTCCAACCGCATCGGTCTCCAAATCCAGACAAGCCTCTATTTTAAATGTGGGTGGTGTACAACAATATAGTTTTAATGTCTCCAATTCAGGGAACGTTGCGTTAAGTAACTTTCAATTAACAGACGCTATCCCCTTAAATCTTAAATTGACATCTTTACAAACAGGTATCTATAATGGTGCAACGACCAGCGTTATGGTTAAATATACAACCAATGTAAGTGGTGCAACCTATTTGATTTGGCCCTTGGGTCCGTATAGCAGCAATACCAATTCGACCTTGAATAGCACCGACTTAGGTTTGGCGGCAGGACAATATGTGACTAATGTGCGATTAGAATATGGAACGGTGCCAACAGGTTGGAGTTCGACAACAAGCCCCAAAGTGACTGGAACAGTTATTAATCCTGGTAATTCGGGTGTAAGTATTGCTTTAAATAGTACGGTTTCCAATGTTGCTACCGTCAATTACGACTATCTTGGAACGGCAGGCAGTGCAACCTCGACAGCTAATTTCACCTTCAATGTGCCACCTTTGCCAAAACCCGAAGATATTAACGTTAGCAAAACGATTGTCAATACCCAAGCAACGTACAATCCGGGCGATACGATACGGTTTCAAGTGAGCATTACACCCGATAAACAAAATATTATCAATCCAATCGTTGCCGATTTATTACCCGCAGGACTGGATTATAAAAATGCAAGTTGGACCTTATCCGCCGCGCCTAATGGAACGCCACAACCTAATTTTGTCGCCATAACCAATTATAATGGCACTGGAAGAACTTTATTGCGTTGGACTTGGGCGGATTTGACAAGTGCAGGTGGTGCGAATCGCGCCTATACCTTGCCCGAGGATTTAACTTTAACCTTGAGATTTACGGGTATTTTATCGGCTTCAACTCCTGTTGGGTCGAATACCAATGCAGCCGCCGTTTTAACCAATAGTATGGATATTAAAGGTGCGTCGAGTGCTTGCCGACAAGCCCAAACAGCAGATAGCAATGATTTAGATGGAGACGGTGATGTCACCGAAAACGTTTGTATTTGTACTTGTGCGAGTTATCAAGTTGCCACGATTGCCAATTTAGAAAGTATCAAATGGGATAAAGGCGAGTTAGATGCGACTTGGATGAAATATCCTGCCGTCGCAAAAACGGTTCCAGGTGGAACGGTGGATTACCAATTGCGTTTGAAAAACGTCGGTAATATTGCCATGAAAAACATTGTTTTAATTGATGTTTTGCCTTATATTGGAGATAAAGGCGTTGTTTTATCAGGATTTGACCGTCTATCACAATGGCGACCTGTATTAATTGCCCCATTAAGTGCGCCAGCAGGGGTAAAAGTCTATTACAGCACCGAAAAAAATCCCTGTCGAGATGAGTTAGCAGGTTTTAACCCAATTCCGTTTCCGACAGGATGTGTGGATAATAGTTGGACGTTGTTACCGCCTGCGGATATTACAACCGTACAAGCGGTTAAATTTGATTTTGGTACTTTAAACATGGCTCCTGCGGATGAATACGTTTTAGAATGGAAAATGATTGCACCTCCCAGTGCGCCGCAAAATAATGAAGTGGCTTGGAATTCATTCGGCTATGTGGCACAGCGAGCTGATGATAATTCGTTCTTGCTACCGGCTGAACCCATTAAAGTCGGCATTAAAATTCAACCCCCTGTTGCGGGCATCATCGGGGACAAAGTTTGGTTAGATACCAACCGAAATGGGATTCAAGATGTAGGTGAACCCGGTTTAGATGGGGTCAAAGTAGATTTGTACCGTGATAATGGAGATGGAATTGCCGATATAACCAACGATACGTTGCTCGTTTCCAAAGTAACCTATGATGGCGGTCTTTATTCTTTCACGAGTTTGGCTTCGGGCGGTTACTTTGTCGTGTTTCACGTACCAACAACTTATGGCGTTTCGCCACCGAATGCAGGTTTAGATGATGCCGATTCCGATGGCATTTCAATAATAACTAATAATCGAGAGTTAGCCATTACCAATGTCATCCCTGTTACGGTCGGTACGAATAATTTAACGATTGACCAAGGCGTATTTCCGCAACCTGTGGGTGCATTAGGCGGTTTTGTCTGGTCGGATACGAATGCGGATGGTCTGCAAAATGAAGGTACTTCCACAGGATTGAACGGGATTACCGTCAAAATCTATCGCAATACTTCTGGCACAGCAGACCCATTAACGGATGTATTGGTTGCAACGACTACGACTCAAAATGATATTGCGGGACGTGCAGGTTATTATTTATTTGATGACTTGACTCCTGCCAATTATTATGTGGTTTTTGTATTGAATAACGGATTTACATTTGCTCCAAGAGGCAGTACAGGCATTTCAGACGCAGGTGATGCTGACCCTAATGTAGGTACAGGTATCACTGAAATCACCACAATTGCGGCTTCCGAAATTGATTTAACTTGGGATGCAGGCGTGATAGTGCCTTCTGGTACATTAAGTCTTGGTAGTACCGTGTGGTTAGATACAAATAACAATGGCATTTACGAAGCGGGCAATGGTGAATTAGGTATTAATGAGGTCGTTGTAAACCTATACAAAGATACCAATAACGATGGTATTTTTACAGTCGGTATCGACGAACTTTTCGCAACGACAACGACGCGGACAGTGGGTGGCATTGCGGGTACGTATTTATTCACAGGACTTCCTGCGGGCAACTACATTGTTCAATTAGACAATAGCAATTTTGATACGGGTCAACCCTTAGAAAATTTGGCAACAAGTTCAGGCAATGGAACGGCTTCAGACCCAGATAACAATATAGATGAAGATGATAATGGGGAAGCGATGGCAGGACAAGGTATTGTCAGTAAAGCGATTACATTATCCGCCGCAGGCGAGCCAACTAATGACGGTGACACGAATAGTAATACCAATTTAACCCTTGATTTTGGGGTTTATGCTTATGTTTGTAATCCATTGACCCAACTCACTGTAAATGATATGGAGATTTGTTCTAATGCGCCCACTACTCACTTTACGGTTCAAACCGATAATACAACTGCTTCTGGGATTCAATTGGTTTGTTACAACGCGCCAACTCAGAATCCGTATGATGGATTACAATTACGCACTTTGGGAACGGCAACAGGCAATGGCACGAGTGCAACTTTTAATAATATGACTTTGCCAACAACGATTGGGACTTATTATGTATATGCCATTTTAACAAATATTCCTTCGGAGCCTGCGTGTCGCCCTTTTGCAGGCACGACGCTTAAGGTCATTGATTGTAATTGTCAATTTACGAATGCGAATTTGACGGTTTTTTGCAATAACAATGGCACATTGTTCAATACAGGCGATGATTATATGGATATACAAATTCGACCTGTGGGGCAATTTTTAGGATTTACGGGTTTTACGTATAGTGGTGCTTTTACGGGAAGTTCGGCTTATGGCGTTGCCGTATCCTTGCGCACGGCTGCGGGAACAGCAGGTGCGGGCAATTTGAATTTACAAATTACAGATAATACAAATGCAGGTTGTGTGATGAGCGTTCCGATAGTGAATCCGGGCGTATGTTCTTCGGTTTTGCCTTGCCCAGTGCAGATATGTTTGCCTGTGACCTTACGGCGGAATTAAGTTTTTTTTTTTTCTTTAAAAAAGGGCTGGTAAAACGCATTTTACCAGCCACGCTACAACCTTTGGAGGGTTTCAAACCCTCCAAAGGTTTGTTCATAAATATATTTAATTTTTATCAATGCGTATTTCTTTGATAATCACTTTATCACCGTCCGTATTGTAGTATAAATAGACTCTAAAATTCCCACCTGCGGTTGCCAAATCGCCTGTGGTATAATGAGAATTATTGCCTTTGGAACTACCCACATGTCCCGCATTAAAATTACGCGGCTTATTTTTCGTAAAAAAATCATTTAAGGCTTGCACCGCTTGATTTTTATTATAAAAATCCTGCTTACCCGCCAAATTCATTTCCACATTGGCATCCATGTACATGCCAATCGCTGTTGCATCACCATTGCTCATCGCTTTGGTGATAGAGGCGAGATTTGGATTATCGCTTACAATCATCGCCCAAAAAGGAACTAAGAACAACAACGTTTTCATTGTATTGATTTTTTTGAATTGATTTAGTAATGATTCGCTTGTTAATAGAAAACGAATGCAATATTAAAAAAAAATAGCGACATTACAACGGACAAAATCATTTTAACGAATTTTTATTTTATTTGAATCCAAATCATTTCTTGTCTATTTTATCGCCAACATTTCATTTACATTGAGACGCATCGGAGCGTGTCGCGTCACAATGTCAGAAATGAAGCTCAGTTTTAGTACAAAAAGCCTATTTTTGCCCTAAAAACCTTCTTTTTTGAACGTTTTTTTAGATTCAAAAAAAAAAATGAATTTTTTTGAAAAAAAGTTGTCCAAAAACTTGCACAAGTGATTTGAATGATACTATCTTTGCATCGCGAAAAGGAAATAAAGGTTTTCAATAGCAAAAAGTAATACGCGGAAGTAGCTCAGTTGGTAGAGCACGACCTTGCCAAGGTCGGGGTCGCGAGTTCGAGTCTCGTTTTCCGCTCTAAAAAGCCTTCTTACCAAGAAGGCTTTTTTTTTAATAGTGTAATGATTTGCCTCGGTGGTGAAATCGGTAGACACGCAGGACTTAGTTCTTTGGTTTTTAGTTTTTTAAAAAAACTAAAAAACTCGAAATTTGAGTGCTTCAAAGGAAACTTTGAAAGTAGAATCGCTTAACGTCGGGGAAGCCTTCACAATTCAGAAAAATTGAATGGTAATCCCGAGCCAAGCCGTTTGAAAGAACGGAAGGTGTAGAGACTTAACAGGCGATACCTAAACTATTGAAAAATAGCATGGTAAAGAGAAAGTCCAGACCACAAACGCTTCATCAAGCGGTGGCGAAAGCCATAGTCGGTAAGAAAATCCTGTGACAGTAATGTTGTGCGGGTTCAAGTCCCGCCCGGGGTACTTATTTTTTTTTTTGCCTTGTCGGTTCAGTCTGATGAGGCTGTTTTTTTTATGGTAAAAGTTAAAGCCCGTCAAGTTTCGATTGAAAACTGACGGGCTTTGTTATGGTACATTTAGCGACACTTTAAATAATATTTTTATGATAAAAAATATTATTTTTAAAATTCTCTAAAAAATAAGGTGTGATTCCAAAATAAACCTTTATATTTGCGAAACTCATTCAGAGGTTTAATTCCAAAAAACGTTTAATTGCTGTCATACGGGTTTTGAAGCGACCAAAACGATTGATTATCAAGACTTTAGGCAGTTAAATTTCAAACCAACATTTTTTTAGTACAACTTATTCTTTACAACTATGAACCTTTTTGAAGAGGTACAAAAGCAGATTGAGGCAGGTAACACCGAGAAAGCTTTGGAGGACGTTAAAAAAGCCCTCAAAAAATCGCCTGAAGACGTAGAAATCAAACGCGCTTGCGCGATTGTTTTTTATGATTTAATGAAAACGGCTTATGAAGGAGGTAACTCTAACAAAGCAATCGCGGAATACGGCAATTATTATGCGTTGGAATTGCCTGAAGAAGACCCCCTGCATGAACAGTTCAAAGTCTATCAACGACGCATCCACCCCGAGTTTCCGCGTATGCAGGAAGCGAATAAGCTGAGTAAGGCGGGGAAAAATATGGAGGCATTGGCGATTTATGAAGAAGTGATGGCTACCTTAAAGGATTTTAAAGTGGCTTATGTCAATGTCGGATGGTGTTTATATCGGTTGTTGGCGGAGTTGGCTCCGCAAGCAAAACCCGATGTGCCGCTTATCAACAAATGCTTTCAGATTTACAAAAATTTTGAAATTTTAGGTCCTTCCAACCTGCACGCGCAAATGTTGCGCATTGCTTTGTACTTCAAAGATGTCGATGGGGTTGATTTGTTGGATTTCTTGCATGATTGGAATTTTGCCAATTTCCGCGATGAGGATTTCGAGCCTTTCAAAACAGCGAATAATAGTACGATTCCAAGTTTATGTGAGCGTGCGTACTTGACCTATTCGCGGGTGTTGCTTTATGGGATGAAAAGTCCTGATGCAGCCACTGCGGAAAAAGCCCGCAATTTTGCAAATGAATTTTTGCCTCAATTGGAGGAGATTTTGGAGAAATTGCCACGCAACGTGTGGTTACCTTATGCAAGAGCTTTGTTGATGAGTCATTTGGGCAAGGCGCGCCGCGCTCAAATGGAGTTGGTACACATCATCAAATATCGGAATACAGAGTTTTGGGCATGGGCTTCTTTGGCAGAGAGTTTTGCGATTACGGGCGAGAATCAACAAGCCTTGTCTTGTTTCTGTAAAGCCTTTTTATTGCCTGCACAGGGCGAATTGGCGGCACAAGTTCGGGAAAGTTTCGCAGGACATTTGCTCCGAATCGGCATGAATTCAGAAGCGAAAACAGAGATTGAAAATATTGTCAGTGCGCGCAAGAAAAAAGCCACGAAATTATCTCGGCAGATTACGGAATGGCGTACGTTGCCTTGGTATCGGGATTTGCGCATACAGATGAGTAATAAATTGCTTTATACGAAAAATGCGGGTCGCGCAGATGCGTTGTTATGGGCAGATTTGCCGGATAGCATCGCGGTGGTGACGCACGTTGACAAACAACGGGCTGTGTTTTTCTTTGCCGTTGACAAAAAAGTGGGCGGCAAACACAATTTGAAAGGCATTGTTGCAAAAGTACAAGTCGGTGACATTTTGGCGTTGAAAGTTAGAGAGGTCAAAGGCGAAGATGGTTTGACATCGTTTAAAGTGGTGGGCGCACGATATGAGAAGGAGAAAATTCCAGCTGATATTTGCCGTCGTGTCATTGAAACGATTCAGATTCCTTATGGACGGGATTTTGGTTTTATGAAGCCTTCCAATATTTATGTGGCGGCGGATTTGGTCAAAGGTTCGCGTTTGTATGACGGGCAGCGTTGCCAAGGCATTGCGTTATTGTCTTATAACAAGGCAAAAGCGGAATGGGGTTGGAAAATGATAGCAGTCAATGGCGAATAAAAAATGGAGGTTGAAAGATTTAAAAATTCATTTTTCAACAAAATGCCCTTTCGGAAGGTCACACCTTTCTGAAAGGGTCTTTTTATTTTCAAAAAAAACGAACTTTTATTGCTATTGTGCTGTTTTTGGCTTTAAATTGTACACTGAATTGGAACGGGGATAACACAGATAGGGCATATTTCCACGAATTTATGAATTTTAATAAAAAAATCCGTGAAAATCCGCCAAATCTGTGTTCTCCGCGTTCCAATTGCGCTTAACGAAATACATTTTATTATTTTATTTGTTCACAAAATCCAATTCTTTTGGCTAAAGTAGTTAATCCGAATCCAAATCCGAATCCCAATAGGGGAAACAATCCGCCTCAGTCGAAGCCGCCTCAGTCGAATCAACCACCGCGCCCACCTCAACAAGGTCCGCCGACGAGCCGTCCGCCGCAAAGTCAACCTCCTGCGGTGACTCCGAAATCGCCTACGGCTCCACCACCGCCACCCAGCAGTCGCCCGCCACAAGGACAAAGCCCGCATTATAAGGGCGGTGTTCAACCCAAAAAAGTACAGGAGTTGGAACATCGGATTAATGATGCGATTCGAGTACCTGAAATCCGTTTGGTAGGGGATCATTTGGAAGAGTTGAGTGCGAAACTGGGTGAAAAAATAATTCCAGGGGTTTATGCAACCAAATTAGTTCGCGAATGGGCGGATAAAATGGAGATGGACTTGGTGGAAATCACGCCGAATGCGGTTCCGCCCGTGTGTCGCATCATTGATTATGCAAAATTTTTGTATCAGAAAAAGAAGCGTGAGAAGGAAATTAAGTCGAATGCTGTGAAAACAGTGGTGAAAGAAATTCGATTTGGACCCGAAACAGGCGAACATGATTTGGAATTTAAAATCCGTCATGGGATTGAATTTTTGAAAGAAGGTTCCAAAGTGAAAGCGTATGTGCAATTTAAAGGTCGTGCGATTGTGTTTAAAGAGCGCGGCGAATTGATTTTATTGAAATTTGTAAAAGCATTGGAAGATTTTGGCGTGCCAGAATCGCTTCCTAAATTGGAAGGCAAGAAAATGATGGTCACTGTTACCCCGAAAAAAGGGGGCGCGAAAAAATAAAGAAACCGAATCGGTGCGTCAATTGTAGCAATTGGCGCATTTTTTTTTCATAAGATTACAATAGATGCCGTTCTTTAATTAAATCAGTGCGAATTAACGTGTAATGTTGTTCGATGATATTGGGTGCAGAGGTGTTAAAATAACGAATTGTTTTAAAATTTGTATTTTATTTAAAGTATTTGTTTTAAATTAATTAAACAAAACAAATGTAGGAGTCGGGAAATTTATTTCCCGCGATTCGCGAGCAATAAATTTCCGACTCCTAAATTGATTCAATCTGCATTCCAATAATCCACTATTTCAATATCGCACCATTCCTTTGAGACGATTTTTTAAACAATCTTCCACCAATTGATACAAGGTTTTAGGCTTGTGCAACCGCCAATCAATATGATTAAATTGCCAACCGTAATGTATAAAGTGTTGAAGCCCAGTGTGATTCATCTCATCGGCTACATGGTCAAAGGTATTCAACAACACAATCCATCCCGATTCTTCTCGACATTCTTCCGCCCATTCTTCGTAATAACAATCGTCTGAACCATGAAAATTTAAAACATTTTCGGTCAAAAGAATGAATTTATAAATGGATTTATCCAACATCGGTTCAAAAACTTTTTGTTTTAAAATAGCAATGTCATTATGAAGCGTATCATTCCATTCGCCAATCATTTCTATAATGCAATAATTTTCATCATAATCTGCATATAAAATTTTCAAATATAAGGTTTCAGAACCAAACCCATCCCAGCGCGGATGAATGTAATAATTGTAAATTCGATGTTTACACATCATGTCATTGTAGGTGCGCCCGTAGAAAGGCGAATCTTTATCATCTTCCGCAGCGTACTCGACGCGCCAACGCGGAAAGGGTGTTATATCTTGCATATTTTTATTTGTAAAGTATTGATTATCAATCGCTATTGTACCTTAATTGTCAAAAATAGCTTAAAATCCCCTTGCATCATCATCGCCACGAATATCCGCCGCGCCTTCCAATTTGCCATCGCCCCGAACCAAAATTGCCTCGACTGCACCTAAATTCCCTCGTTCTTCAATATGATGTCCCATTGTTTTCAAAGTCATATTCGTTCCATTTTCCAAACAATCTTTTTCAATAAAAACCTTATCAGGCAGCCATTGACTGTGAAAACGTTTGGCTTGAACGGCTTCTGAAATAGACATATTAAAATCAATTACATTTGTAATTACTTGAAATACAGATGTTATGATAGTCGTGCCGCCGGGTGTACCCACCACCATAAATAGTTTTCCATTTTTCGTAACAATCGTCGGAGTCATGCTGCTCAACATCGTTTTACCTGCTTGAATGGCATTTGCTTCTCCGCCAATCGCGCCATACATATTTGGAACGCCCGGTTTTGCACTGAAATCATCCATTTCATTGTTCAACAAAAAACCCGCGCCACCAACAACAGTTCTACAACCATAATTATCATTCAAAGTCGTCGTCACCGCCACCGCATTGCCTTCCGCGTCTATAATGCTGAAATGCGTTGTTTGTTCACTGGCAGGTGCATTTTTAAAATTACCCGCTTTGACGGCTTGACTTGGCGTTGCTTTATTAGGGTCGAAATCACTCATGCGTTTTTGTAAATAATTGGCATTCAATAGTTTATCCGTTGGCACAGGATAAAAATCAGGGTCGCCCAAATGCTCTGCGCGGTCTGCATAAACCCGTCTTTCTGCCTCAATTATCAAATGCGTTGCCGCTTTGCTATGAAAACCATAGGAACCAAGCGGATAAGACTCGACCATGCCCAATAATTGAAACAAGGCAATCCCACCACTCGAAGGCGGCGGCATACCCACCAAATCATAACCGCGATACTTGCCCGTCAATGGTTTGCGCCAAGTTGCTTGATATTTTTGCAAATCTGTTTTCGTGATAATCCCGCCGCCGCGCTGCATTTCTGCCACGATTTTATCTGCCGTTTCGCCTTCATAAAAACCAGCACGACCTTTATCCCGTACTAAGGTCAGCGTATTAGCGAGTTCTTTTTGGATTAAAATAGCTCCTTTTTGCCACATTTCGCCTCCTTTTTGGACGAAAACAGGCGAAATTGTACTATATTTAGCAAAATCAGCTTGATTATTATTTAAACTTTTTGCTTCTCTATCTGTGATTTCAAAACCATTTGTTGCCAAATCAATCGCAGGTTGCACCAATCGTTTAAAATCTTTCAATTTAGAATATTTTTCATACATCTGTACACAACCTGCAATTGTACCCGGAATGCCCGCCGCTAAATGTCCTTTTTGGCTTTTTTCCAATAAAACATTGCCTTTTTCGTCCAAATACAGGTCTCGATGCGCTGCTGCGGGTGCTTTTTCCCGAAAATCTAAGGTCGCTGTTTCGCCTTTCGCGCTCCGATACACCAAAAAACCGCCGCCGCCAATATTGCCCGCACGCGGATAGGTGACTGCTAACGCCAATTGTACCGCTATCGCCGCATCAATCGCGTTTCCTCCTTTGCGCAAAATGTCCAAACCCACTTGAGTTGCTAACGGATGCGCCGAAACGACCATTGCTTTTTCCGAAAAAGCGGTTTTTTGAATGCTGTAACCGATAAACGGTTTGTTGATTTTGCAGCCCAAGAGCAATGCCAGAATCAACGGAATGATTTTTAATAATTTTGACTGTTTCATTTTTTGCTTGGTATGGTTTTTGAAAACCATGTTTAATTCTCAATGAGAAAAAGTTTTACAAATCAAAAAAAACACGCGTGAATTAAATGCTCGAAATACTCCACAAACTTATAATCTTTTTTTTTAAAAACTGTAGCAACCTGATTCCCGATGAAACATCCTTTTCATCTCAAAAATGTTTCCCGCTTTTTTTACACATTTTTGTTTGTAATATTTTATTTTTGTGCAATAGCACAATCCATTTGCACGTTCCAAGATAACAAATTGAGGGTACAAGAACTCTTGATTGGTAATAAAATTGCTTGGACTACCACCACAGAACACGATTGCCAAGTGTTCAAAATCGAAAAATCAAGTGAAGGTAAATCTTTTTTTGAAATTGGTGCGATTCCCGCAACAGGCAACCAAGCCTCTAATTTACCTAAAACGTACACTTTTTTAGATGCGCGGATTGGATACGCTCATTGTTTTTATCGGTTGACGATTTACGGAAAAAATGGACAAATAGCCGAATCTGAAATCATTGAATTTCAACGAATTAGCCCCAATAATCTGCTTATCACTGCTACCAGTGGCATCACGAGTGAAAATGCGTTTTCGGTAACAATCCAATCGGCGGCGGAAGGCATTTTGGATTATACCCTGTCTTGTATCGAAAATGGTGCGGCTCATAATGGCACTTTTCGCCTCCGACGCGGCTTGAATTTGTTTAATTTTGATTTAGAATCATTGCCATTAGGCTTGTATGAAGTCCAATTGACGCATCAAGATGAAACAGAAATCGTCCAAGTAAGAAAAGTGAAAAAACCTGAAATATCAACTCTAACCCCTATGGTGGAGCGAAAATAGGCATTATTTTTGTCATAAAAGAAATGTTTGGTTAATTATTTTCATGGTTATGTTTATGCCGTCCGGTTCGATACCGAACGGCATTTTTTATTTTAGGGCGCAAAAATTACACATAATATAAAGAAAAATAGTTTACTTTGTATCAAATCTTAAAAAAAACCTTTTAGAGAGCGCAAAATTTTAAAAAAGGATTTTTTTGCAAAAAAAATCCTTTTTTAAAATTTTGCGCTCTCTGCCCCCTCTCGTGGCGGCGAGTTTTCCACAAATAAGACTTGTGAGACTACTATATTGTTTTTAAAATAATCATTATATGAAAAAAGTTATTATTACAAAAGGTTTGCCCGCGAGTGGCAAAAGCACTTGGTCGAAAGAAGTGTTGCGCAAAACGCCCGGTATGTACAAACGTATTAATAAAGATGATTTGCGTATGTTATTGGATAACAATCACTTTTCGAGAGATAATGAAA
>JAAFJT010000063.1 GCA_013298955.1 Chitinophagales bacterium | reverse complement strand
ATTTTGATTCAACTACTTAGCAGTGTTTGTTTTTTTTATTTTTAAAACTTATCCATATGACAACCGTTTTGAAAATCAATATCAATGACTTGAGTGTTCCTTTTTTTCAAGAATTGATTCAAAAATTCCAACATACAACCGAAGTTGAAATTCGGATTCCGAAACAAAAAGCTAAAAAAGACCTTTTTACCGAAATACAATTTTGGAAACTTATCAATGCGTTAGATTGGTCTCAATCCGACCGTTACAAAGTTATTGAGCCTGCGGTGCGCCAGTTGGCAGCTATGCCCATTGTCAATTGTTATCTGTTTGCAGATAAATTGGCTGAAAAATTATATCAATTGGACACGAGAGCGCATGGTGACGCATATTTAGCGAATGAGGCGGATGATTACCTTTCAGTTGATGATTTTTTATATGTTCGATGTTCCATAGTGGCGGAAGGATTGGAATATTATGAAACCATATTGAAAAATCCTGCCGAATTAACTGAAAATAATTCATTTGAAGCCCTTTTAAGTATTGCGGATGACGCTTACAAGCAAAAAACAGGTAAAGATTTTGATTATCACGCCACCTATAATTACGAAACTTACAGTAATAAAAAAGCTTGGAAATAATTAATGCCAAACAAAAATTCAAATCAAAACCAAGATTTACATCACTTGTACGAAATCATTGATAAAATTGGAGACGAAACCTTCAAATATGGCATCAGTTGCGAACCTTTTGGAGAAGATGGTTTATCCAAACGCGTTCGCAAACAAGTGAATTACCTCAATCGAATAGACGATTGGCTTCGATTTTTTGGAAAAATTTTAATTTATGACATCAAAGGAAAAAAAGAAGCGAGACGTATTGAAACAGAACATATCAAAGGATACGAAGAAGAACATGGGCGCAAACCAAGAGGTAATCCGCGTTATTAAATTCAACAGGATAGATTTTTGCTAAAACATATAATCATGTTAAAATGAGTATATAACAAATTTGGTAGTCGGGAAATAAATTTCCTGACTACCAAATCTATTATATACCCTTTCAAACCTTTTTCGCCTCATTCCAAAGCACATCCATTTCCGCCAGCGTCATTTCTTGCAAAGGCTTAACTGCTTGATTTTCAACATATTCAAAGCGTTGTTTAAATTTTCGATTGGTTCTTTCAAGGGCGGTTTCAGGGTCAACCCCAATGAAACGGGCATAATTCACCAATGAAAATAACACATCTCCCAATTCATCTTCCATTTTATCATGCGATTTTAAGGCAACCGCTTCTTGCAATTCTCCAATTTCTTCTTCTACCTTTTCCCAAACTTGCTCTTTGGTTTCCCAATCAAAACCCACTTTTGCGGCTTTTTCCTGCATCCGAAACGACTTAATCAACGCAGGTAACGTGCGCGGAACACCTGCCAAAACCGATTTTTTGCCTTCTTTCAACTTCAATTGCTCCCAATTGCGCTTCACATCTTCCTCATCTTTGACGACGACATCGCCGTAAATATGCGGATGACGGAAAATTAATTTTTCACATTCGGCGTGAATCGCTTCCGCAATATCAAATTGACCTTGCTCCTCCCCTATTTTGGCATAAAAAATCAAGTGTAACAAGACATCTCCAATTTCTTCTTTCAGCCCTTTCCAATCATTATCGGCAATCGCATCCGCTAATTCATAGGTTTCTTCAATCGTCAATGAGCGCAACGTATGAATCGTTTGCTTCCTATCCCAAGGGCATTTTTCGCGCAAATCATCCATCACTTTTAACAATCGTACAAAGGCATTTGCTTTGTCTTGGAATGAGTTATGTGGCATTTAAATATTAAATTTTATTTGTAAATAAAAAATTGAACCTGTTGTATGAACTGCGAAACGATGCTGGAAATATCACGCCGTCCGAGTGGGGTAGAGGGCGCAAAAATTTTGAAAAATGATTTTTTTTGCAAAAAAAATCATTTTTCAAAATTTTTGCGCCCTCTGGAAGATTTTCCCTATTTTATTCAAGCACTTTGGCGCAAAGATATTTCAAAACCTTCTTTCAAGCGAACATTCAAAAAAAAATCAGCGAAAAGTCGTAATTTTGCGCGTCAAATGTTAATTATTAAAACAAAATGTCTTAAAAATATGAGTCAAAAAATCGTTGCGGGCAATTGGAAAATGAATAAAACCGCACCTGAAGCATTACTATTGGCAAAAGAAATGGCGCAACAGACTTTGCCGTCTGATGTGACGGTGATTTTAGCCACGCCTGCTTTGTATTTACAGAATATTCGTCAAGTTTTAGGCGATAAAAAAGGATTATATGCGGCGGCACAGAATTGTCACCACGAATCTCGCGGTGCATTTACAGGCGAAATCTCGGCTGAAATGATTCAAAGTGTTGATGTTCAATATGTTATCATTGGACATAGTGAACGCCGTGAGTATTTCAAAGAAAATAATGCCATGATTGCCAAAAAAGTGGATTTGCTCTTAGCGAAAGAGATGAAACCCATTTTTTGTTGCGGGGAAGCCTTGCCGATTCGGGAAAAAGGCAAGCATGTCAAATATGTTTCAAATCAGATTAAAGAAGGTTTATTTCATTTGGGACATGCTGATATTAAAAAAGTAATTATTGCGTATGAACCGATTTGGGCAATCGGAACTGGCTTGACCGCTACGCCCGAACAAGCGCAGGATATGCACCTTGAATTGCGCAAAGTGATTCGCAAAAAATATGGTAATGAAATTGCCGATAATATCCGTATTTTATATGGCGGGAGTTGCAATGCGTCGAATGCTAAAACGCTTTTTGCACAACCTGATATTGATGGCGGCTTGATTGGCGGCGCGTCTTTGAAAGCAGCTGATTTTTGTACGATTATCAATTCATTTTAAATGGTATCTGGCTTTTGCTGAAAATTTAAATACCCAAAAAGGAATTTTTTAAAAAAAATTATGCAAGTTTTGGAAACGACAATTTTAAAATAATTTATTTTAAAATTGTCGTTTCCAAAACTCATGCTAACTACTTATTCAAGAGAAGACGTGCTTCTTTTGCTTTGTAACCATTTTTCTGGACTAAAATTTCTAATGCTTTTTGGGCATTCGCATTATCGCCTTTCTTTGCATAAACCAAACTTAGCAACCAAGTAATCTCATCTTCTCCAACCCAACCAGCTTGTTTAGATGCCAAAAATGCTGTAATAGCGGCATCATAATTCGGTTTTGTTTGGAAAAAGCGCGCTAAACCCAAATAATATTGATTTTCAGCACTCGCCTTGCCCGATTTAGACAAGCCTTCCAATAAATTACCTGCTTGCTCATAGGCTTTCGCATCATAAGCCGCTTTCGCATTTTTCCAAACAGCCTCCACAGGATTGGCATTTCCCGTACGCGTTTCGAGCGTTTGAATTGTTTGCTGCATCTCTAAGGCGTATTGGTCAATCGACAAACCTTGATTCTGATGCTGATTGGACGCAGGGCGCATTAAAAACCAACTACCCAACACCAAAAAAGCACCTACTGCCGCTTGCGCGGTTCGTTTCCACAACATTGGACGCGGGTTGAGCGCGACAATCGTAGCGGTTTTAGGGGCGGTTTTCACTATATCAGCGTTATTAGAGGGGAGCGAATGTCGCTCAATACCTTCTTCCGATAGCAATTGTTCCCACCTCTGTTTTTGTTTTTTATCCAAGAGTTGGGTCAACATTTGCTGCTCTAAACGCTCTGCTCTAATAGGTGTTAATTCATCATTTAAATACTTTTTCAATACGGATTTCATTGTAAGACAAAGATTTGTGAATGGTTTGATGTATTAATGGGGGGATTTCTCTTTAAAAAATCGCACCGTTATTGATGTAATTTATACAATTCAAAGAATTGTTCTTTCAACGTTCTCATGCAACGTTCTTTGCGTTTTCGGACGGCTTCTTCACTCTGTTGAATGGATTCACTAATTTTTTTCAATTGAACACCATCGTAGTAATGTGTTTTTAATAACTCTTTGCATTTTTCACCCAATTTCTGCCAAGCTGTATCCAATAATCCAAGTGTTTCGTCATCAAACATCATTTCATCGGTTTCGATGCGGTCATCCGCTTGATTATCGATAGGGGAAGTCGGCAAACGTTTCCCTTGTTGCAGCCATTTCAAATAAATTTGTTTAGCCATTTGCGTAAATAAAAAACGCAAATTATCATATCCAATTTTATCCTCTATTAAAGCCTGTCTGAAACGAATCAACGTTTCTACGGTGATGTCATAGGCATCATCAGGCGACGCGCTGCATTGCGTGACGAGATACCGCCGACAATCATTAAAATGTTTGACAAATACGCGCTCAAACAATGATTCGTCTCCCGCTTTGAGTTTTTCCCGCATTTCGTCAAAACTCGCCCGCGAAAGTCCGAAATTCTTATTGCTATTGTCTTCCATAAGTTGTTGCTCGATTATATAATCTTAAGAAAATGTTAACGTGACGATTTGAACGCCTAAAATTACATTTTTTTAACAATTGTTAGGTAAATATTTGTTGTAAATTGTAAAATTTATAGGTTAGAACGAGCAAAAACCTCCAAATGAATGCACTTTTGCATTTAAATTAAAACAATTATTTATGAGAACCTATATTTCTATGTTGAGGGGCATCAATGTCGGGGCGCATCGCAAAATTCGGATGGCGGATTTGAAAAGGCTGTATGAAGAATGCGGTTTCAAAGAAATCGTGACCTACATCCAAAGCGGGAATGTCCTTTTTAAAACCGAAATGGATGTCGATAGGGCTATTTTGACGCAGCAAATTGAAAAGGTCATTGCAGCCCATTATCCATTTATCGTCCCTGTGCTGATTCGCACGCAAACGGATTTTGATAATGTATTGATTACCAATCCTTTTCTGCAAAACGCTGATTTGGATGTGAAAAATATTTATATTACCTTTTTAGAATCATTGCCCAATCCCCTTTTAGTCGCTAAAATCCAAGATTTGGATTACGCGCCAGAACAATGGGTGATTTTGGAAAAAGAAGTCTATATATATACGTGTGATTACGGCAAAACGAAATTATCCAATTCCTTTTTTGAAAATAAATTAAAAGTCAAAGCGACAACGCGCAATTGGAATACGGTGCAACAATTGATGGCACTGGCTAAGTAGTTAGTTTAAATATTAAAATTTCTAAACTTGCAATATAATACTAATATTTTTTAAAAACACACATTGTCAAAATAATATTTTTAATAAAAACAATATATCTAATATTTATTTTGAATACAATTGACATTAACTTGCCTATTGCAGGAATGGTCAATTCGTTTTAATTTTACACTATCAAATGCAATGAATCGTATTGCAAAGCAGAAAAATTTTAAACTAAGAACCAATTAATTGTTTTGACATGACAAGAATAATTAACAATCGCCACATGGCAAGTGTGGCATTCGCTGTTTTGATGGTCATTTGCGCTATTGCTGCGATTTATCCATCTTCTTTCCCGACAACAGACACCGTTTTCAATACAGGTGATATGGCTTGGATGTTAGTCGCAACCAGTTTGGTTTTGTTGATGACTCCCGGTCTCGCCTTTTTCTATGGCGGAATGGTTTCTCCGAAAAATATTATTTCGACCATGTTGCAAAGTTTCATCTGTCTTGGCGTAGTGAGTTTGTTATGGTACGTTGTTGGATTTAGTTTAGCTTTTGGAGATGATTTAGGCGGTTTGGGGCTTGTAGGCAATCCGACGACTTATTTCATGTTCAATAATGTCGGAACGGCGGCGCATAAAACCATTGCAACGGGTTTGCCTTTTGTCCTTTTTGCGGCATTTCAATTAAAATTTGCAGTGATTACGCCCGCGTTGATTACAGGTTCTTTTGCAGAACGGGTGCGTTTTTGGGGATATATTGTTTTTGTAAATTTATTTTGCCTCTTGATTTACTGTCCTTTGGCACACATGGCTTGGCATCCTGATGGCATTTTGGCAAAATGGGAGGTTTTGGATTTTGCAGGTGGTACGGTGGTTCATATTGCAGCAGGTTGTGCAGCTTTGGCGGGTTCCATCGTTCTGGGTAAGCGCAAAGTCGTTGAAGAAGGCGCAACGAATGTTCCTGTGAATATCCCTTTTGTGATTTTAGGAACCGGTTTATTGTGGTTTGGCTGGTTTGGTTTCAATGCAGGTTCTGCTTTGGGTGCGAATCAACAAGCGGTGAAAGCCTTCGTCAATACCAATTTGGCATCTGCGGTAGCAGCAATTGCTTGGATTATGATTGATGTAATGCGTGGCAAAAAGCCATCTGCCTTAGGTGCATGTATCGGTGCAGTCGTTGGTTTAGTCGCTATAACGCCTGCTGCGGGTTATGTCAATTACGGACCAAGTTTATTTATTGGTTTTATGGCAGCCTTGACGAGCAATCAAGTCGTTGTTTGGTTTCACAAAACCGGGTTGGATGATACCTTAGACGTTTTCCCATGTCATGGAGTCGGCGGTATCGTAGGTATGTTGTTGACTGCTGTGTTTTCAACAGAAACAGGTGGGAAATTAGGATTGATATACGGTGGAACGCATTTGATGACCATGCACTTATTGGCATTGGTAGTTGTTTTTATTTTTACCTTTGGTGGCTCATACTTATTGTTTAAATTGACCGATTTGATAACGCCTTTGCGGGTCGAAGAAGGAGAAGAATTGGAAGGTTTAGATAGGTCTCAACATGATGAAACCATCTTATTAGCAACGTTTCCTGTGGTAGAATAAATTTGTTAGTAAAATTACGCTGTTTAAAATGCGTCAATCGGAATAGATTGACGCATTTTTTTTATCTTTGCTTTTTGCTAATTTATGTTTAAAATTGCACTATAATTCAAATCAAAAATCGTCTCAACATTACAAATAATTGATAATCAATTTATAATGTATCAAGGAAAAAAAGTAATTGTCGTCATGCCCGCGTATAATGCGGCGAAAACATTGGAAAAAACGTATGCAGAAATTCCTTTTCCCTTAGTGGATGAGGTAATTTTATGTGATGATGCGAGCCGAGACCAAACCAAAGATTTGGCGCGGAAGATTGGGATTCATCATGTCATCGTCCATGAAAAAAATAAAGGTTACGGCGGTAATCAAAAATCGCTTTACAATCGGGCATTGGAATTGGGTGGTGATATTGTCATCATGCTACATCCTGATTACCAATATACGCCCAAATTGATACCTGCAATGGTCAATATCATTGGCGATGAGTTGTATCCTGTGGTTTTGGGGTCTCGAATTTTGGGAAAAGGGGCTTTGCGGGGCGGGATGCCGTTGTACAAATACATTGCGAATCGTTTTTTGACAATGACGCAAAATTTATTGGTTAATTATAAATTATCGGAATATCATACAGGGTATCGGGCATTTTCCAAATCGGTTTTGGAAGGCATAGATTATAATCAAAATTCAGATGACTTTGTTTTTGATAATGAAATGCTGTCGCAAATCATTTATGCAGGTTTTGATATTGCGGAAGTGACTTGTCCCACCAAATATTTTGAAGAAGCATCTTCGATTAATTTTGTGAGGAGTTCGCAATATGGTTTGGGCGTTTTGCGGGTTTCTTTTGTTCATTGGTTGCAACGTATGAAATTAAATAATTCTGCTATGTATAATCGCCCAAAATGAAACATATAAATAATTAATTATGAATAAATTATTGATTTCAAGCGTCTTTTTTTTAAATTCATTTTCTCTATTGGCACAAAAACCAGAAGCTCCAGATTTAGAATTTGTCTGCGAATTGAAGGTTAAAATTGATAAAGCCTTGGTTATTGGAGAGACGGCGCATGGCACGCGCCGAGTTGTCCCAATCACAGGCGGCACTTTTGAAGGTCCCAAAATGAAAGGCGAAGTCATCAATGGCGGCGCGGATTGGCAAGTCATCCGGGCAGACGGCGTTGCGGAGATTGAGGCGCATTACGATATCCGAACCGATGACAGCACCATTATCTACATCAAAAATGTAGGTTTGCGGGTTGCAACGCCAGAAGTCGCAGCCAGAATCTCCAAAGGAGAGAAAGTAAGTGCTTCTGAATATTATTTCAGAGCCGCACCCAAATTTGAAGCTCCGAAAAATAGCAAATATGATTGGCTAAATAATGCCATTTTCATTTGCAAAGGGATTCGCATGCCAGAAGGAGTCCGTATCCAAGTTTGGAAAGTGCTATAATTCTAAATAACCTACAACAACGTTTGGAGGGTTTTAAACCCTCCAAACGTTATAATAAGACTACTAAATCAATTATTTTTTTAACATATTTGTAAAACAATCCGAAAAATGACCAAAACAATCAATCTTTTTGAAAATGTGGAAATGGTGATGCTGCAAAAGTTAACCATTTTCATCTGCTTTCTACTCAACATTTTGGATGGCATGGATGTGATGGTGATTTCTTACGCCGCCCCTGCGATTGCCAAAGAGTGGGCAACTACGCCTCAAGCATTAGGAGTCGTATTAAGTGCGGGCTTATTGGGGATGACGGTTGGCACTTTATTTTTAGCACCGAGAGCCGATATTATCGGGCGGCGCGCCTTGATTTTAGGTTGCGCGGCGTTGATGGGTTTGGTTGTGTTAGCCACTTCTACCGCAAGTTCGGTAAACGAATTAATTTTTTACAGATTTATAAGTGGTTTAGGCATCGGTGGTGTCTTGCCGATTTCGGCAGCCTTGACTGCTGAATACGCACCCAAATCAACCAAAGATTTTTGGGTTAGTTTCGTAATGAGTGGCTATCCGATTGGGGCGGTTTTGTCTGGTTTTGTTGCGGCAAGCGTGATTCCTACTTATGGTTGGCGCACGATGTTTCAGTTTGCAGGTGCTGCCACTTTATTGACCTTACCATTTGTCTATTTTTTCATGTCCGAATCCTTAGATTTTTTATTGAAAAAACAGCCCAAAAATGCTTTAGCGCAAGCTAATGTCATTTTGGGCAAAATGGGACAAGTTTCCTTAGCCGCTTTGCCGCCCATCGTTGCCGCAAAAGTGGAAAAAACAGCGATTTCATCCTTATTCACGCCTGAACGGAAGCGTTCTACTTTAAATTTGTGGTTCGCTTTATTCCTGTCTTTCGCAACGATGTACTATTTATTGACTTGGATTCCTAAATTAGCTTCTGCAATGGGGCTACCCATGAATTTAGCCATTTATGCAGGAGCCGTTTTCAATCTTGGTGCGGTTACGGGCATTTGGTTACAAGGCTATTTGTCAGAAAAGTTTGGTTTACGGCGGATTATCTTCCTTTTCATGGCATTAACGGCTCTTTTGATGACTCTTTTCACTTTTTTCAAAGGTTCTGCGTTGGTTTTAGTCCTTTTTGGATTTTTAGGTTTTGCGATGCAAGGTGGTTTTGTCGGCTTGTACGCAGTTGCGGCGGCGATTTATCCAACCGAAATTCGCAGTACAGGCATGGGCTGGGCAATGGGCGCAGGACGTGTCGGCGCAATTATCAGTCCGATATTGGGCGGTTATTTAGCAAGTTGGGGTTTGTCCATGACGGCAACATTCATTATCTTTGCGGTTCCTGCGTTATTGGCAGGTATTGCGACTTGGCGGATTGATTCCAAAGAAATTCGATAATCATTCGGAAATGCGGATACAATTGGAACGCGGATGACAGCGATTGGGCGGCGTTTCACGGATTTTTTAATTCAAAATTTTAAGCAAGTAAGTAGTTCCATTGAAAGAACCTATCCAAAAGGTCGGCGAGGTTGCAACCTCGCCAACCTTGATTTCGATGTGAATTGGTTGATTATCAATGAGTTCCATTTGGATTGTTTATTTCGATTCAACACATTGGTATAACGTTTGGAAGGTTTGAAACCCTCCAAACGTTGTTGTTAATTATTTAACATTAACCACTTATTTATTCAACAAAAATAAAAATAAAATTTTGAATAAAAAAATCCGTGAAACGCCGCCCAATCCGTGTCATCCGTGACTCAATGGTATCCGCCTTCACTGCATACCATATTTTCAATAAGTATAAAATGCTCATAACAGAAGTAATAGACCATATTTTAATCGTTTCGCTCAACCGCCCTGCCAAGCGGAATGCTGTAAATGACGAAACGATTTTAGCCCTTGAAAAGACATTTTCCAATATTCCAATAGGGGTGAAATGCGCTATCATTCGAGGTGAAGGCAACCATTTTTGCGCAGGACTTGACCTTTCCGACCTCAAAGAACGCAATGCCGTTCAAGGCGTGTACCATTCGCGGATGTGGCATCGTGCTTTGGACAAGATTCAATTTGGAACCGTGCCTGTAATTGCATTGTTACATGGTGCCTGTATAGGCGGCGGTTTGGAAGTGGCGAGTGCTTGCCATATTCGAGTGGCTGAAAATTCTACTTTTTACGCTTTGCCCGAAGGTCAGCGCGGGATATTTGTGGGTGGTGGTGCGTCTGTACGCGTTCCAAAACTAATTGGTATGGCAAGAATGACTGATATGATGTTGACAGGGCGGGTTTATAAGGCGGCAGAAGGCGTTCAAATTGGCTTATCGCAATACGTTGTCGAAGACGGGAAAGGATTAGAAAAGGCGATGGAATTGGCAAAACGCATTTCGGGCAATGCTGGCATGACGAATTATGCGTTGATGCACGTTTTGCCGCGCATTGTGGATTCCAATCAGGAAACAGGTTTAATGATGGAATCGTTGATGGCTGCGATTGCGCAAGACGCGCCAGAAGCCAAACAGCGTTTGAATGATTTTTTGGAAGGGCGGGCTAAAAAAGTGAGCGATTCATTTTAAAAAAGTTTATTTTTACCTTGAAAATATCAGTAAGTAGTTCCATTTAAATAATCGGCAACAACGTTTGGAGGGTTTAAAACCCTCCAAACGTTATACTATCTTGAAAATCAATCTTTTAGGAAGTATCTTTTTTTGTCGAATCTTGCATTTCAACTACTTAAAACGATATTATGTTCACAAAATTTGAAAACCAACAACCTTTATGATGGATTTTAAAACGGCTCCTTTTTTGAAAATAGAGACCATTCCAATTGACATTGAAAAAGAAGTCAAAATGGATGGAACAATTCTTTTGAAATCAAAAGTTGCTTTGAAAAACCACCCGCATCAAATGACAGCGCGGTTGGTTCATTGGGCTGAAAAAACGCCGCATACGATTTTCATCGCTCAAAAAGCTGAAAATGGGCTTTGGCAAACCTTGACCTATGCCGAAACCTTGCAAAAAGTCAAAAGTATTGCTCAATTTTTGTTACAAACGGAGGTTTCGACTGAAAAACCGATAGCGATTTTATCCGAAAACAGCATCGAACATGCCTTGATTGCGTTAGCAGCTATGCACATTGGCGTACCTTTCGCGCCGATTGCGACGGCTTATTCGTTGCGCTCGACGGATTATGCCAAATTGCGTCATGCCATTGATTTGCTTACGCCGGGACTCCTCTTTGTTCAAAATTATAAATTATATCAAAAAGCGATTCAAATGGTTGCGCCAAACATTCCTGTTATGGCGGTCAAGCATAGCGAATCCATTGATTTTGAATCGATTGTAAAAACGGTTTCAACCCAAGCGGTTGATATTGCTTTTGACAAAATCCAATTTGATACCGTCGCAAAAATCCTTTTCACTTCTGGTTCGACGGGTTTGCCGAAAGGCGTGATGAATACGCATGGCAATATGACGACGAATTTGCAACAAATCACGCAATCGTTTCCTTTTATAACCCAAACGCATTTGACTTTATTGGATTGGTTGCCTTGGAATCATACGTTTGGTGGGAATCATAATTTCGGTTTGACGCTTTATAATGGGGGTTCCCTCTACATTGACGGCGGCAATCCGACTCCAAAAGGCATTGCGATAACGGTTCAAAATTTAAAAGAGATTGCGCCAACGATTTATTTCAATGTGCCTAAAGGTTTTGAAGAATTGATTCCGCACCTCAAACAAGATAAAATATTGTGCAAACTGTTTTTCAGCCAATTAAAAATGTTTTTTTACGCAGGCGCGAGCCTTGCGCAACACGTTTGGGACGATTTGGAACAATTGGCTTATGAAACCATAGGAAAAAAATTACTAATGTCATCGGGTTTAGGGATGACGGAAACGAGTCCATCTTGTACTTTTAACACGCATTTTGGGAGTCGCGCAGGGATGATTGGCACGCCTGTACCCGAATTAGAAGTGAAATTAGTACCAAATGGCGGCAAATTAGAAGCGCGTTTTCGGGGCAAGAACGTCATGAAAGGTTACTGGCGCAATCCTGAAGCGAGTGCCAAAGCATTTGATTCCGAAGGTTTTTACCTCACAGGCGATGCGTTGAAAATGTTGAATCCCGATAATCCCAATGAAGGACTCGTTTTTGATGGGCGGATTGCCGAAGATTTCAAAATGGACACAGGGACTTGGGTGAATGTGGGCGTTTTGAAAGCGCGATTGATTGCGGCGGGCAATGGTCTCATTCAAGACGCGGTGATAACGGGACATGATAAATCCTTTTTGGGCGCAATTATTTTTCCTGATTTAAATTTTTGTAAACAATTAGCGGGTTTGAACGCGGAGGTTTCTTTGCAAATAATTGTAAATCAACCTATTGTATTGAAAGCCCTGCAAACGACGTTGGAAAATCTCGCCAAAACGAGTACAGGAAGTTCCACCTTGATTCGGAAAGCCATCTTTGCCGATTTTGAATTATCGATTGATAAAGGCGAAATCACGGATAAAGGTTCTATCAATCAACGCATGATATTAGCGAATCGTTCAACGTATGTTGACAAAATATATAAACCAATTTAAAATGGAAATCAAAAACAAAGTCTTTTTCATCACAGGCGGCGCGTCAGGATTAGGTTTTGCGACAGCTCAAATGATTGTTGAAAACCAAGGTTTCGCCTTGATTGCGGATATAAATGTCGAAAATGGTTCAAATGCTGAAAAAGCATTAGGCAAAAATGCCAAATTTGTCAAAATGGACGTGACGGACGAAATGAGTGTTCAAAACGCATTGAATAGTGCTGTTGAAACGTTTGGCGGACTGCATGGCGCGATTAGTTGCGCAGGGATTGGCACGGCGGAACGCGTTTTGAGCAAAACGGGCGTACATTCGTTAGCCCATTTTTCGCGGGTGATTCAAATCAATTTGTTGGGAACGTTCAATGTGATTCGTTTAGCAGCAGCAATGCTGCAAAAAAACGAACCGAATCTTACAACGGGCAGTGGAGAACGCGGCATTTTAATCAACACCGCTTCCGTCGCGGCGTATGATGGACAAATTGGACAAGCGGCTTATTCCGCTTCCAAAGGGGGGATTGTTGCGATGACTTTGCCGATTGCTCGAGAATTAGCTCGGTTTGGGATTCGCGTGATGACGATTGCGCCCGGCATTTTTGAAACGCCGTTATTGACCAATTTGGGAGAAGCAGTAGTTCAATCTTTGGGACAGCAAGTCCCGTTTCCAGCGCGTTTGGGCAAGCCAAGTGAATACGCTTTTTTGGCAAAACACATTATTGAAAATATTATGTTAAATGGAGAAGTGATTCGTTTAGATGGCGCAATCCGCATGGGAGCGAAGTAAGTAGTCATAACGAAACAACATATTAACGTCGGCGAGGTTGCAACCTCGCCGACGTTGGCGCGGCTGCAATTACATTTATAATTATTAAAATCTATAACCAATTGGCTATCAATTTAAAAACCATCACAGCGATTGATGTTCATACACACGCGGAAGTCTCCTGTCGGCAACCGCATGATGATTATCGTCCCGAATTTGATGAAGCCTTTGCCAAATATTTCAAATCGGCTCATCGTCCAACCATTCAAGAAACAGCCAATTATTACCGTTCTATCAACATGGCATTTGTGATGTTCACGATTGATGCGGAATACGAATTGGGGCGCAAACGCATTCCGAATGAAGAAGTCGCAGAAGCGGCGATGGAAAATTCGGATGTCATGATTCCTTTTGCCAGCATCGACCCGCACAAAGGGCGGATGGGTGCGCGAGAAGCCCGCCGTTTGATAGAGCAATTTGGGGTAAAAGGTTTCAAATTCCATCCAACGGTTCAAGGTTTTTACCCAAATGATAAAATGGCGTATCATGTTTACGAAGCGATTGCGGAAGCGAAATTACCTATGTTGTTCCATTCTGGGCATTCAGGTTTTGGTTCGGGCGTGCGCGGCGGTGGGAAATTGCGTTTAGAATACTCCAATCCCATCCATTTAGACGATGTAGCAATTGATTTTCCCGACAGTCCTATCATTATTGCGCATCCGAGTTGGCCTTGGCAGGATGAAGCCTTGTCCGTTTGCCTACACAAACCCAATGTTTATATTGATTTATCAGGTTGGTCTCCCAAATATTTTCCGCCGCAATTGGTGCAATATGCCAATACGCAATTGAAATCAAAAATGCTTTTTGGAACCGATTTTCCATTGATTACGCCAGAACGGTGGTTGAAAGATTTTGAAAAAGCAGGCTTTAAGGAAGAAGTTAAACCATTGATTCTCAAAGAGAACGCGATTAAAATGTTGAATTTAGTATAAAGGGACTTTACGTAAGTCTTACGAAAGTCCTCCTAAAAAGGGGGGATTTTACGTAAGTCCCCTGTTTTCATCAACAATTTCCGCTTTGGAAAAAGTCGATACTATTGGAACACGGATGACGCGGATTGGGCGGATTTTCACGGATTTTTCAGTTTTGTGCAATACTTTATTTTGTTTTTGATTTTTTTTGAAATAAAATTTTAATAAAATCGAAAAAAATCCGTGCAAATCCGCCCAATCTGCGTCATCCGCGTTCCAATAGTATCGACTTTTTCCAAAGCGGAAATTGCTGTGTTTTCATGGGACTTTACGTAAGTCTTACGTAAGACTTACGTAAGACTTACGTAAAGTCCTCCTTTAAATAAAAATTATTATGGAAACTCAAGTTGGTATCATCGGCGCAGGACCCGCAGGTTTGACGCTTGCCTTGTTGTTGAAAAAACGAGGCATTCAAGCGGTCGTTTTAGAAAATCGGAGTCGGGAATACGTCGAATCTCGAGTTCGTGCAGGACTTTTGGAACAAAATACGGTTGATTTATTCGACAGCCTGAAAGTCTCTGACCGACTGCATCAAGAAGGTTTGAAACATCATGGCATGTACCTGAGTTTTGACGGCGTTCGCCATTACGTGCCATACACGAAGCGCACGAAAGGCAGAGCCACCACCATTTATGGGCAACAAGAAGTGGTGAAAGATTTGATTAAAGCCTGTTTGGAACGCGGGATTCCGATTCATTTTGAAACAATAGCAAATACCATTGAAGGCATTGAAACAGGTAATCCAACGATTCAATTCACCCAAAATGGTGAAAATCAAGTTTTAACATGTGCGTTTGTGGCTGCATGTGATGGTTTTCATGGGATTGGTCGAAAGCATTTGCCGAAAGACAGTTATAATGAATATCGGATTGAATATCCGTTTTCATGGTTAGGGATTTTGGCGTATGCGCCGCCGTCTTGCGATGAATTGATTTATGCGTACCATGAAAATGGGTTTGCTTTATTGAGTTTGCGGTCGCCGACAGTGAGTCGGTTGTATTTGCAGGTTGACAATGGCGATAAAATTGAAAATTGGTCGGATACAGCGATTTGGGATGAGTTGGAAAAACGGCTTCATACCGAAGGTTGGGCATTGAAGCGGGGCGAGATTTTTGAAAAAGGCATTACGCCTATGCGCAGTTTTATGATTGACAAAATGCAGCATGGAAGACTTTTCTTGGCAGGCGACGCAGCGCATATCGTGCCGCCGACAGGCGCGAAAGGGTTGAATTTGGCAGTAGCGGATGTGAAAATTTTAGCCAATGGCTTGATTTCCTATTTTAAACAAAAAGATATGTATCTGCTTGATAATTATACGAAAACGTGTTTAAAACGCATTTGGCGCGTCCAAGATTTTTCCAATTTTATGACGTATTTGATGCACAAACAAGCTCCACATGGCTCCTTTGAATATCAATTGCAAAAAGCGAAATTTGATTATATCCAATATTCCAAAGCACAGGAAATGACGATTGCGGAAAATTATGTTGGTTTGAAAATCATTTGAATCAAGGTGCATTTGCTTGATTTTTTGCAAAAAAATCAAAAAGTTATACCTTCTAAAAAGTTGATTTTCAAGGTAGTATAACGTTTGGAGGGTTTGAAACCCTCCAAACGTTGTTGTCGTTTATTTAACAACTTACGTCTTTCATTTCTGATTCAACCTATTTACAAAAGAATCTCTTGTTTCGCATCAAACATCGTTAATTGCGTTTTATCCATCAGTCGCGTTGACAAACCTTGCAATTTAGGCATTTCGTAATGGAAAAAGAACTTCATTGTCTGCATTTTAGAGATATAAAATATTTTATCATCACCTAAATCAGTTCCATGATGCAAGGCTTTATGCGCCGTTAAACCTTGTTTCAACCATTGCCAACCCACATTCAATATTCCAAATGCCTCCATATACAAATTGGCATCTGCCAAAAAGACTTCCATATTGCCTTCTTTTGCCAAGATAAACAGATGATTCGTCACCTTTTGGAATTGACGCATGGCATCCATTTGTTGTTGCCAATACGGTTTCAACGGTTCAATATCCTGTGCATCCCAAACGTCTTTGGCAACTTCATTGTACCAAGCCATTAAGCTACGCCCTTGATTTCCAACGACTTGTCTGCCCAATAACGCTTGCGCTTGAACGCCCGTAGTCCCTTCATACAAAGGCATGATGCGGACATCGCGTGCCAATTGTTCCAATTCAAAATCTTCGGTATAACCATAACCGCCCAAAACTTGAATCCCTTGATTCACCGCAACACAGCCCATTTCAGCCCCATAGGTTTTGGCAACAGGCGTTAATAATTCCAATAAATCATTATAAGATTTTTGCGTTTCAGGGTCTTTGGCGACTTTTTCTAAATCCAAATATTTGCAACATTGTAATATAAAACTCAAACCACCTTCCACAATTGCCTTTTGCGTTAATAACATTCTGCGCACGTCAGGATGATGAATAATCGTCGTTTGTTCACCCAAATTTCCTTTTTCATTCAGCCGCCGCCCTTGTGGGCGTTCTTTGGCGTATTGCAACGAAGCGTGATACGCCGCAGACCCGATGTGAATGCCCGCGATGCCAACGCCCAATCGCGCCCCATTCATCATCAAAAACATTTGCGGCAAACCGCGATTCGCCACACCCAATAAGTAACCCGTGCAATTATTGTTATTGCCAAACGCCAAGTGCATGGCAGGAGTCGCTTTCTGCCCCATTTTGTGGTAAATACCGATGGATTCCACATCATTAGACACTAATTCGTCGTTTTCCAATCGTTTTTTAGGCACAATGAACAAAGAAATGCCTTTAGTTCCTTTCGGTGCGCCGTCTATCCGCGCCAAGACCAAATGGATAATATTTTCAGAAAAATCTTGGTCGCCTGCGGAAATGAAGATTTTTTGACCAGTAATTTTATAAGAACCATCGGCTTGTGGATGCGCCATCGTCATCACGTCGGACAACGAACTGCCCGCTTGCGTCTCGGTCAAACACATCGTCCCTGTCCACGCGCCCCCAAGCATCGGCGGCAAAAAAGCCTGTTTTTGAGCTTCGGTACCGAATTTTAAAATCAAATTTGCCGCCCCTTTGGTCAAATCGGGGTACATCACGAATGGATTATTGGCAGCCCCGATGATGGATTCTAAAGCTGCCGCAATCATTTTGGGCAATTGCGTCCCATTCCATTCATTCGGGAAAACCGCCGAAAGCAATCCCGATTCACTAAACATTTTATAAAATGCTGGAATCGCAGGATGCACGTTGACTTGTCCATCGACTAATTCGGGTTGCTTTCTATCCGCTTCCACATAAGCAGGGCGGGCAATCTGCGTTGCAATATCCGTTGCAGCATCCAAAACCATAGAGAACGTGTCGCGGTCATGCGCACTAAAATACTCATGCTGGGTTAAAGACAAGGCTTCTAAGACTTCGTATAACAAAAAATCTATATTTCTTCGAGAAAAAAATTGGTCAGACATTTTATAATTGAGTTAATATTTTGAACAAAGATAAAACTTTTTTACTAATTTTGTTTTTAAAAAAAATCTATAAAATATGAAATACGGCTTTCAAACCTTTACACGTTCTTTTGATGAACTGATTCCTAATTCAAAAAAAATTTACTTTTTCAACCAATCGCCCATGCCATAAGGGTCACTCATTGGCGCGGAAATGTGTTCATGCTGAATACGCCAACCTTCTTCGTGCTTGCGCAACACAAAAGAGGCGCGAAACTTGCGCACAAGTGGTTTACCGCGCACTGCCCCTGCCAAATGAATAACCCCTGCAAGCCAAGCCATATCGCCACTACTTTCTCCAAAAGGACTACCTTCTTCCACCCATTCAATTGAATGTATTGTCAAGGCGCAATCACAGAAATCCCGCCAGCCTTTCCTGATTTTGTTAAACCCAAGTGTCGCATGTCGCGGACCTTCCAAAATGACATACGTTTTCTCCTCTGGAACGTAAAAATGGGTAATTTTCTCTATATCTTTGTCAATAATGGCTTGATAAAAGTGGTTCACGGCTTGTGTCGGAGTCAAGCCTTTATTCAGTGTCGTGGTTTTAATGATTGGACTTTGTCGTGTCATTGATTTTTTTTAGATTAAATTTGTGCCAAAAATGGGTGACGGAAATAGATTGCCTCATTGGTTGGTTGGAATTTTGTTAATAGAACGACCCGTTTTCTTCAAAAATTAAAAACTGATTTCATCATAAATGTTTGTTAATCAATGCGTTACTTTATAGATTTAGCCTATAATGGTACCAATTTTTCGGGTTGGCAGCGACAACCCAATGCGCCTTCTGTACAGGAAACCATCGAAATGGCATTTGCTACTTTATTGCGCCAACCGATTGAAATAACAGGTTGTGGGCGAACCGATGCTGGTGTACACGCCCGTCATTACACCGCCCATTTCGATTTTGCGGGTGCATTTCCAACGAATTTTTTAAATCGACTTAATAAATTCATTTGTAATACGATTGTTATAAAAAGCATTTATCCTGTCGAGCCTGATGCACACGCTCGATTTGGAGCCGTAAGACGCGCTTATGAATATCATATTACTTTTGTGAAAAATCCCTTTTTCATTGAAACACAATGGTTTTATGCTGATTTTAAACGCTTAAACACAGTGGAAATGCAAGCTGCCGCCGCTTTATTATGCAACTACACTGAATTTTTTCCTTTTTGCAAAACGCATTCCGATAGTGCCACCATGTCTTGTCACCTTTTTCGATGCGAATGGGTTTTTGAAAGCGAATCGGCAGTACTGCATATTGCAGCAAATCGTTTTTTAAGGGGCATGGTGCGACTTATCGTAGGGATGTGCATCAATGTTGGTACGGGGCAATTGGATTTGAAGACCGTTCAATCCGCGCTCGACCAGCAAATTTTGCTCAAGAAAAGTTACAGTGTACCGCCCAATGGTTTGTTTTTAACTGAAATTTTGTACTGATTTAATAACTTAATGTGGTACCATTGGAACGCGGATGACACAGATTGGGCAGATAGGCGCGGATTTTTTCGGGAATTGCATTCCTAATCCGTGAAAATTAAAAAAAAATCCGCGCTCATCCGCCCAATCCGTGTCATCCGCGTTCCAATGGTATCACAATAAGTTATTGTGAGTAAGAACGTTGTTACCATTCAAAAGTTTTAAAAAAAACGATTTTTTTTTGAATTGTGACATATAACGCTATTGTTTTCTTAATTCGTCGGCTGTTTTCTTGGCTTCCGCCTTGATTCGAGCCATTTCCAAAGCTGTTTCGGACTTTACCTGCTGAATTTGCGCTTCCGCAGCTTGTTTCGCTTGATAAATCAAATCTGATGCCTCTTTTTGCGCTGCTGTAATACTTATTTGCGCTTTTTGACGGGCTTCCGCCATTTCAATATCATACTTTGCCTTTTTAATTTCATTGTTTTTTTGAAAATCATTCAATTCGCGCAAATGCGCAGCCCGCACCGAATCCATTTCCAATTGTTTCATCCGAATCAAATCTGCCAAATTGGTTTCAAACAATTGTTCTTGTTTTTTATGATTTTCTTCCAACTCTTTTATTGCTGCAACTTGTTGGTCTTCAATACTTTTGACTTCTTCTTCTGCATTTTTAATCGTTTTCCCAATCCATTCAGCCGCTTTTTGACGGGCTTGTGTCGCGTCTAAATTGCTTTTTTCAATGCTTTTAGCGGTTTGTTCTTGAATGATTTGCAACTTTTTAGCTTCTGCCTGCGCGAATTGAATCGTAGAATCCACGACTCGTTGCCGATTTTGCGCCAATAATTCAATATTTTCTTGTTCTATTTTCGCCTGCTGCATTTTTAAATTGCCAATATTTGTGACAATTATTCCTCTGGTTTTTACCATTTCAGCCACAGCTCGTTGTTTAGCATCCGTGATTTCTTTCAAATTCAACTCTAAAAGCGTCTTTTCTTGATTTTTGGCAGCCAACCCATTTTGAATAGTTTCGTCCTCAATCTCTTTTTTTCGTTTTTCGCCCACCATTTTGGAATCAGCCACTATTTTGGAATATTCCAATCGCGTCGAATCCGATTTCAATCGCAATTGCGCTAAAATCACTATTGTTTGCTGCTGAATCGAATCCATCGTCGCTTTTGCTTTCACCTGCGTAGCGATTACCTCTGCTTCAGTTTGTTTTTTAATACCCTCTGCCTCATTGCGCGCTTTTTCAATATTTTGTTTTAAAGCCAACTGCACTTTTTGCGATTCCGCCGCCGCTTTTTTGCGCATTTCCTGCAAAGCAATCTTTTCTTTTTGATGCGTCGAATCCATTGCCGTTTGCGCCCGGCGTTGTTCCGACAAAATCCGTTCTTGTCCTATTTGTCGTGCTTGCTCAATCGATTCGGTCGTTCTCCGATTCGTTTCAGCCATCGCAACCGTATTAGCCTCCCGTTGTTTGACCAAACTTTCCTTCAATTCCGCCATTTCAGCCGCACCATGTTGCGCAACTAAGGCTTTTTCTTCAGCCACCCGCCGTTTCGTTTCCGCCAAATCAAAGGCAAAACGCTGTTTTTCCAACACCCCATTTTCCCGAATCCGCGCCACACTATCCGCCGTCGTTTCCTGCGTTTTGAGAATCAACTCCGCCGCCTGTTTTTTCGTATCGACAATTTCCTCATGCGTCCTTTCGCGTTCCACTTTTGCCGCCGCCCGCGCCGTTTCGATGCGTTTTGCCGTTTCCTCCCGAATCCGCTTCAATTCTGCATCGGCATTTTCCCGCGAAGCCGCCACTTCATCCGCATATTCCGCTTTGGCAGCGTCTAATTTTTCTTTGGTTGCCTTGATTTCCGCGACAGCGCGCTCTCGAACTGCCAAAACTTCTGTACTCGCCTCCATTTGCGCTTTTTGAATCACTTGCACCGCCTGTTCTCGCGCTTCTGCAACATTTTTTGCCCATTTCAATTGTTCCGCATCCCTATTTTGCTTATTTTTTTCCAACACTGCCGCGACCAACAACCGATTACTATCCATCAAAGCCTGTGAGCGTTGTCGCGCTTCTAACACTTCTTTTGCAAAAACAGCTTTTTGCGATTCCGCGTGTCGAATCGAATTTAAAACATCGTCTGCAATCTGCTGTTTTTGACGAGTTGCGGCTTGCCGTTCTGCCTCAATTTCAGCGCGAAGCCGATTTTTAGTATCTGCTAATTCCTTTTTTAAATCACTTAACTCATTGTCATTCAAAGCATTATCATCCATTCGTTTTGCAGGGTGCGCCGCATTTGGATTTCCTACCCCTAAATTCGCAACAGATTTTGGATTAGTATTAGTCTTGGGCGCAACACCGATTTCCATCGGCGATTCTGTGGGCGCAACTGCGCCATTCGTAGGAACGACCGACAAATTACCGCCTTCCGTTCCCTTCAAAATAATATTTTTAGTTTTAGATTTATCCAAACTTTGATTGAAACAAGTAAACAATCGTTTAAAATCCAACTGCCGATTTTCAACCAACGTGAATTTGCGCATCTCATACGACGCATTACTTTTGATGTAAATCGTCGTAATCAATTGATTACTAAGCCATTCTAACGCAGGCAAATCCAATTGCAATCGATTTTGAGAAACTTTTTCGAGCGCGTTAACCATCTCGCTCATACCCACAAAACGATAGGTTTTGCGCGTATTATTAGCATCCACAAAAATAATTTCATCGTCTTGATTTAATTCGACTCCATTCCGAGACACTATCCGGGCAAAAATGCCTTTGTCATTCGTCAGCAACTCCATACTATACACATAATTGCCGCGCACGACCAACGTTTGATTCGTAGAACGTAAAAAGTGTGTATTGCCAACGGTTTGATTTTCAATGATAAACCCATTACATTGTGCCGTAATAGCATTATTGGACATCATTAAAATAGGCAATAATAACAAAGTTGTTTTTTTAAAATCATTTGCAAATGTAGTAAATCTCATATATGATGTTATTTAAATGAAGTATATAAAAATGAAGGTTTACGCCGTTTAAGTTTCGGAAAATTTTCAATTTTCCGAAACTTAAACGGCGTACCTTTTTCCTAACTCATGTTACGCAAGTCTTTTTGAAGGCAACTATAATTTCGTTTTCCGAGAGAATAGGTTTCGGAAACCTTGAAGGTTTCCGAAACCTACGCTCTTTAGTTGCTAACCTTTTTACGGGATAAAGTACGGATAATCCATTCAGAAAAGCAATTATTTTGTTAGCATTTTTTATTTATTTTTTAAATTTTCAACTCCATTCTCCTGAAAAGCCCTAACTTTGCGCGACAAAGTGCTTTGTTGGATTCAAATTAAATTTAAAACGTATTCTATCATCATCTTTAAAATATGGAGAACGCCTATAATCCGTTACAAGACATTAAAGAAATTCGCTCTATGATGGAGCGTTCTACGCGATTCATCTCATTGAGTGGACTTTCAGGCGTAGGTGCAGGCGTGTGTGCTTTGTTGGGTGCAAGTGCTGCCTACTTCTATTTGGACATTTACCCATTTGAAGCGGTATCACCCGCTTATTTTCAAAAAGTGGTCGAACAACCCAAATGGGGCATGGATTACATGACTTTTTTCTTGTTAGACGCTATTTTGACGATTATTTTCACTTTTTTGACCGCTTTTTACTTTACCTATCGAAAAGCGGTTAGAAATAAACACAATATGTTTGACAGAACGACCTTGCGCTTGACTGTCCATATTGCGATTCCATTGGCTACGGGCGGTATTTTTTGCCTTGCGTTAATGTCCTATGGCTATGTTGGTTTTGTCGCTCCTGCAACCCTTATTTTTTATGGATTAGCCTTAGTCAATGGTTCCAAATACACGTTGGAAACCGTGTTTTATTTAGGATTATCCGAAATTGCATTAGGCTTGATTTGTGCTTTTTCATTGGGCTATGGATTAGAATTTTGGTCATTAGGCTTTGGCATCCTGCATATTATATATGGTACTTTAATGTATTTGAAGTATGATAAAAAATAATTTTTTCACCTCAAATCGCAAGTCCGTGTACAATGAAACACATTATTGAAAAATTAAATAAAGCGTTTGATAACCGCGTTCGATTGGGCATCATGTCGTTGCTGATGGTGCATGAACGCCTTGAATTTACGCTTTTAAAAGAGTTGCTATCGTTATCAGATGGCAATTTGGCAACACATTTAAAGTCCTTAGAAGCTGAAAGTTATATTGAATTTAGCAAACAATTTGTAGGTCGAAAACCGCAAACAATGTATTGGGCTACCGAATTAGGCAAAACGGCGTTTGCAGCTCATTTAGATGCCTTGGAATCCTTATGGCATTTTGGCAGACAGGATGACGCTCCCAAATCCTAAAAATAGTGAAAAAAAGCGTACAAAAATCAGTCGCTTTTTTTTTACAAAAAACACTTTGAAAATCAAAGTTCTTTGGTGACGCTTTTTAAAACATAGCGTCTCCTTATTGTACTTTGAAAATCAAAGTTCTTTTTTTATAAATCCATTTTAATCACATGCTTATTTTTTAAGTTACATAAATTCAATACTACAATTATGTTAGAACGTTTTAATTCCGAGCAACCTTCCAATTACCGCCCTTCTGTTTGGGAGCGTTACAGTTCTTTTTTCAAAGCTGCTATCATTTTATTTTTGGTGCTGGTGCTGCAAATCCCAATACGAATGGTTTCTGAACTCAATTCAGAACGCGCCATGCGACAACGCACGGCGGCGGCGGAAATGAGTACGAATTGGGGTTTAGAACAAACCGTGACAGGTCCCATTTTGTCCGTTCCGTATTACATCAATGAGGATGAAAATGGTAAATCAGTTCGGAAATTGGTTTATGCCCATGTTTTACCCGCGACATTGAATGTAAATGGAACGATGATGCCCGAAAAATTACACCGTCGCGTGTATGAAGTCGTCGTTTACAATTCAAAAAATAAGTTTTCGGGCGAATTTGACTTGAAAAAATTCAATAGTTTGAATATTCCTGCCAGTGATATTGTCTGGGACAAGTGCGTTTTAGGCATTGGCATCAGCGATTTGCGCGGGATTGAGGAAGCTATCAAGCTCAAATGGAATCAGGTTGAAACCGAATTTGGCTCTGGCGTTGGGGCAAATTGGATGTTTAACACGGGCGTTCACGTACCAGTTGCGGTGTCTGCCAATGCGCAAACTAATTATACTTTTGAATTTGATTTGGAGTTAAAAGGGACTGCAAAACTCTATTTTGTGCCTGTTGGAGCAGAAACGAAGGTAAAAATGACTTCCAAATGGACAACTCCGAGTTTTACAGGAGCGTATTTGCCTGCCATACGGCGCGTTACGAAAGATGGATTTACAGCCGATTGGAAAGTGTCGAATTTGAATCGGCAATATCCGCAAATGTGGAAACATGGGAGTGGGCCTGCCTTAGAATCATCTGCATTTGGGGTTAATTTGATGTTGTCCAATGACCATTATGCGAAAATCGAGCGCACGATAAAGTATTCCTTTCTATTAATCGCCTTGACGTTCATGGTGTTTTTCTTTATGGAAGTGCTGAATCGCAAAAAAGTACACCCCTTTCAATACATTTTGATTGGTTTAGCGATGTGTATTTTTTACAGTTTGTTGCTGTCCTTTTCGGAACATTTGAATTTTGACATTGCCTATTTCGTAGCAGCCTTGATGACAGTTGGCTTGATTGGATTCTATACGATGGGCATTTTCAAAGATAAAAAATACGCAATGGGCGTTACAAGTATCTTAGCTGGTTTATATGTGTTTGTTTTCGTGGTGGTTCGGATGGAAGAACAATCGTTGTTGATGGGCAGTGTTGGTTTGTTTCTTGTATTGGCTGCGGTGATGTATCTTTCCCGCGAAGTGGATTGGTACAACCTCAAAACCAAACAAGAACCTATTGAATAATCCATTTGAAGGGGCGGACGGACAAGCACGAAGGAGGCATTGGGCTGTATAAATTACTTTTTCCAGCAAGTTTCCGCTTTAGAAAAGGTTAGAAGTAGGATGCTTATGATTGTAAGGATATTTTTGATTGAAGAA
>JAAFJT010000062.1 GCA_013298955.1 Chitinophagales bacterium | reverse complement strand
TTGGTTAGACACTTACAAACGAATTTTAGTTCGATTTGAAGTGTTGTCCAAAAATTTTAAATCATGGTTACATTTAGCCGCAGCTATGATTAATTTTAGGCACCTTTTCAACTAAACATCCTTTATAAATAATATAGAACCGTTTATCTATCAAGGAGTTCTAGTAAAGTTGTGTATTTTTGGGTACTCCTGCTGGATTTGTACGAATGGAATTGAGGGCAAGGTTTCTTACAAAATTCATTCATTTGGGACGATTTGGGGAAATATGTCCTGCAAAAGTGCGTCATTGAGGCATTAAAAACGCATTAAAAAAAGAAAATTTAGAGGCGTAAAAAAAGATAATCTAAAAACAGGACAAAATACCGATTAATTGGGGCATTAATCGGTATTTTTTAAGCACACAAAACAATCAAGTGTTCTATTTTACTTTAAGAACCACTTTTCCTTTGGCTCGTCCAGACTCGACATAAGACATCGCTTCATTGGTTTGTTCAAATGGAAATACCTTGTCAATAACAGGTTTAATAACACCCGCCTCAATCAGTTTTGTGATTTGCCCCAATTGATTGCCTTCAGCTCTCATAAACAAGAATTGGAAGGTGGTCTTTAATTTTTTTGCTTTTTTCGTTGCACCGAAACTTAGCAATTTTGTAACTAATTTCAAATACCACGGCAAGCCCATTGCTGCTGCAAATTCGGGTGTTGGCGGACCGACTAAGGACACCAATTGTCCACCCGATTTTAAGATGCGTTGCGATTTTTCCAGTATTTTCGGGTCTTTATTGCTGTGCAATACCAAATCATAATCGTTGAGTTGGGTCTCAAAATCTTCTGTTTTGTAGTCAATCACAAGGTCAGCACCAAGACTTTTGACCAAAGCGATATTGGTTGTACTGGTTGTAGTGGCGACAAACGCCCCCAAGTGTTTAGCCAATTGAATCGCAAAAGTACCGACACCGCCCGAACCCGCTTGAATAAACACTTTTTGACCTTTTTTAAGATTGGCAATTTCCACAAGGGCTTGCCAAGCCGTTAAACCGACTAATGGAATAGAGGCTGCTTCTTCCATCGTCAGGTTTTTAGGTTTTAGGGCTACATCGCTTTCATTTACAGCAATGTATTCCGCAAAAGTGCCTTGGCGATAGTCGGCAGGTCGCGCATAGACCGCATCACCTACTTTAAACGTACTCACTTTTGAACCTACTTTGGTAACAATACCCGCCACATCATGCCCCAATGCAAAAGGAGTTTTATAGGGCAAAAACAGTTTAAATTCGCCATTTCTAAGGAGTGAATCCAAATGGTTGACACCTGCTGAATGAATTTGCACCAATACATCGCTGTCATTTACGGTTGGTTTTGCCCAATCCGTTAAATGTAATGGCTCTTTTTTGCCGTAGCTTCTTACGATGAATGCTTTCATATTAAGATTTATTTAATTGTTTAAGAACCTTTTTTTCCAAAATTCCATAAGCAAAGTGTTGCAAATTAATTAACACAGATAAACCTTTCCCAACCAAATTTCTAAATTGAGGCTTATCCGTTTGAACCACTTTAAGCACTTTTTCGGCAACCATTGCAGCGTCTTCACCTTGTTCTACAATGAAATCTGCGTATTTTTCACTTTTAGTCCTTAGTGAATTGTAATCTTCAATCCTATTTAAAGTTGTTGATGCGTTTTCCATAATATTTGTTTTGAAAGAACCAGGTTCAATCATGGCTACACGAATATTAAACTCCGTCAATTCATAGCGTAATGCTTTGTAATACCCTTCCAAAGCATGTTTAGAAGCAGCATAGTAAGCCGTGGTTGGAAATGCAACAAGTCCTGTAATAGAGCCTACCGTTATTATTTTACCCGATTTTTGTTTTCTAAAATGTGGTAATACCGTATTTGTCACTTGGATCGTTCCCCAAAAATTCGTTTCAAATTGTTTTCTACCTAATTCAATAGGTATTTCTTCCGCAATACCATTTACTAAAAAGCCCGCATTGTTGATAAGAATATCCAACGGACCGATTTCCTTAAAAAGTCTATCAGACAAAGAATTAATTGACGGCTCTGAATCAAGGTCTAATGCAATCATTTTGAAGGGCAACTTTATCGCATACTTTTCAGGATTGCGACTGGTACCAATGACTTTGTAACCCTTTTCGTGCAGTTTGGTGGCGATTAAAAGCCCAAAACCAGATGAAGCACCTGTAACTAAAATCGTTTGTGGCATTTTTTTTGTTTTTTTTAAATGAATCTTATACCTTTGCTTGCAAATTGCAAGTGCAAAGGTATAAGATTACTTGCAAATTGCAAGTAATTTTTTAAAAAAATGAAAAATAGTTCGAATGAAATCCAAAAAAAGGTCGGAATGTCCCTTAAGTTGCTCCCTGGATCTTTGGGGCGATAAATGGTCTTTACTCATTATTAGAGACTTGATGTTTTCAACCAAAAATACGTATGGCGATTTCTTAAAATCAGCAGAGGGCATCGCAACCAATATTTTAGCGTCAAGACTTCAAAGTTTGGAAGAAAGTAACCTTATTGAAAAATTAATGCACCCCGAAAGCAAGGTGAAAGGTTTATACAGACTGACTCAAAAAGGCATTGATTTACTACCCATCCTTGTGGAAATGTATTTGTGGTCTGACAAATACTTCACGATGCCCGATGACCTTAAAGCAACCATCGAAGCAGGCAAAAAAGATAAAGACGGATTTATAAAATTAATATCAGAAAGGTTGAAAAATAAAATAGCTTAAAATGTTCGTAAAACTTAGATAAAATACGAAAACAGACATTAAAATCCAAACAATATTTTGACGAAAAGAAATAAAAATAAAAACGCTATCGCAGAATACCGCACTCACTTAAGCGAAAATCTTGCGGAATAGCAGAATGCCTGTTTGAAGTTCGGGAAGTAATAATATTCAAAAAAAATGCTGCTAACATGGCACTGCCGACAATTCCCGCAAAACCTGCCCGCGACGGCTCTACTGCGGGGCAATGCGTCAGTGCGATCGCTTGCCGCACTTTTTTCCACCATTTCGCATTTCAATTCAAAAACAAAAATTCAGCACAAAGTGCGGCAAGTTGCAACTTGCCGCACTTTTTTCCACTACTTCGTATTTCAATCCAACCACCAAAATTCAGCACAAAGTGCGGCAAGTTGCAACTTGCCGCACTTTTTTTCCACCACTTCGCATTTCCATTCCACCACAAAAATTCAGCACAAAGTGCGGCAAGTTTCAAACTTACCACACTTCTTGACTTACTTTAAAAAACGGATTATCAACGTTTTAGCATAATGTATTTCGTAATTATCTGATGGTCAATTCCCGTTTTGCCATTGTCAATGCGGATGAAATAAACGCCATCAGGCAAATCCTTTCCGTTCCATTTGCCTTCAAAACCACCTGAATAATGGTTGCGATAGCTATTCGTTTGAAACACTTCGGTTCCCCAGCGATTGTAAATCCGAACATCATGGTTTGGATAGTTTTCAATGCCATCTATCATTAAAAAATCGTTTTTTCCGTCATAATTCGGCGAAAACCCTGTATAAATCACCAGCATATTGCCACAAGTGACTTTGAAAAAGACTTTTGCGGTATCACAACCGTTTTGATTGCACAATTCATAGGTTAAAGAATCCCTTCCACAATACGTTGCCGCAGGTCGGTATGAAATCATGCCATCCGCCGTCACCGTTGCAGTGCCATGTCCAGTATCTTTGATGATGCGCAACGTCCGCAAAACGCCATTGATGGAATCATTTGCCAATGCGCTGAAAATAAACGTACTATCGGTTGGCACACGCAATGTATCGTTATTGGCAATCGGCAAACCTGTCGTATCACATGAAATAAACACTATCACCGTTGCCGTATCGCAACCCATGATATTACAAATTTGATACTTAAAGGTATCGCGTCCGCAATAGTTTGGCAACGGTTCATACGTGATAATTTTATCAATCGAATCAACTTGAACCATCCCATGCAAGGGTCTCCGCGTAATCGTCAACGAATCCAATGGACAATTTTTCAAACTATCATTCGCAATCGCTCGAATTTCTACGGCGCGATTGATAGGCGTTCTGGCAGTGTCATTCAAGGCAACAGGCGGTTCGCTACATGGACGCGTCGTATCGCAAGAAATGTTAATAACAACCAAAGCCGTATCACAACCATTTTGATTACAAATTTTATAAACAAAACTGTCGCGTCCGCAAAATGCCGAATCGGGTTGATAATAAATCGCATTCGTCACGACCGAACGACTTGCCCGCCCATGTCTTGGAACTTCCGAAATCACTAAGGAATCCAATCGACCATTTAAAGTGTCATTCCGCAATACATTGATTGGCACAAGCGTATTTAAAATGCCATTTGCATCGTCTCGCAACGCAATCGGTGATAAACGGCTACTATCTCTTGGACAATTTATGTTGACAATTACTAATGCCGTATCACAACCCACTCGATTGCACAAGCTATAATAAAACGAATCAATACCACAATAACTTGTATCTGGTTGATAAACAATACTTTGCGTTGCAAAATCGACGGTGGTTCGACCGTGTGCAGGTTGTCTTTCGACCCGCATCGAATCGGCTGTACAATTGCGCAAGCTATCGTTTCGCATCACCATAATCGTTATGGCAATCCCTTTTTGCGTACTGGTGGTATCAAAAATCGCTAAGGGCGGCACCGAACAAGGGCGTGTCGTATCACAAGAAATATTAATAACAACTAACGCGGTATCACAACCATTTTGATTGCAAATTTGATAAATCAACGTATCCAATCCACAATATCCTGCATTGGGCTGATACGTGATGAAATCAACGCCCGCTACAAAAACTTGTCCGTGATTTGGTTGTTGCGTGACTCGGAACGAATCCAAAGTGCCATTCAACGTATCATTCCGAACTACATATAAATTTAAAATCGAATCTTTAATGGCTGTAATATCATCGCGTATCGCAATAGGACGGGGCAATATTGTATTAGAATCACATTGAATTTGAATAATCACGAAGGCAGTATCACAACCTGCCTGTGTACACAATTTATAAACCAATGTATCCGTACCACAATAAGTTGTATCAGGTTGATACTTAATGGTTTGTGTCAAAATGTCAGTGGTTGCAGTACCATGTAAAGGTCTTCTCGAAATGGTAAATGAATCAGGACGACAATTTTTTAAACTATCATTCGCTATCACCAAAATATTGATTCTGCTACCTTTACGAGTACTTGCCACATCCCATTCTGCTACGGGCGGAACGCTACATGCCGCAGTCGTATCACACGAAATATGAACTACCACTAAACCTGTGTCACAACCATTCGCATTACAAATTTTGTAAATAATCGTATCCGTTCCGCAAAACAAATTGCTTGGTGTATATTGAATCAAATTGCCAAAAACAACTTGGGTACGACCTGCACTTGCTTGGCGTTCTAAGGTCAATGTCACCCTTCCATTCGTCGTATCATTGCGTAAAACCATGATTGCCAATGGAATACCCCTGACTCCGTAAATGTCATCGCGGTTGGCAATAGGCAACAAATTGTTGTTTACAACGCTGTCGCAACCAATGTTGATATAAACGACTGCTGTATCGCAACCATTCCGATTACAAATTCTATAAACCAAACTATCTTTGCCACAATAATCAGGTAGTGGCGTATATTGAATCACTTTATCCACAATATCTGCTGACACCGAACCATGTTGCGCTGGAATTAAAATGTAAAACGAATCCAAAGAACAATTTTTCAAACTATCATTTTGCAAAACAAAAATTTGTGAAGACTGCCCTTGATTAATATTAATTCCGTCAACCATTGCTATCGGCGCAACCGAACAAGGGCGTATTGTATCGCAAGCAATCGTTGCCACAATCATTGCCGTATCGCAACCAAATTGATTACACAATTTGTAAATCATCGTATCTCGTCCGCAAAAAGTGGAATCAGGCGCATAAACCAATATGCCATCTGCGCCCGTCACTGCTCTACCATGATTCGGCAATTGCGTCAAAAGGAATGAATCTCTATTGCCTCGAATCGTATCATTGCGTAATAAATTGATAGACAATGAATTACGCATAATGCCAAACGCAAAATCTGGATTTGCGATAGGGAATAATGAATTTGTTACCGTATCGCAAGTAATCATAATGTATGCAAAAGCAGAATCACAACCAATTGCATTACAAATTTCATATTGCAACGTATCATTCCCACAATAACCGATTGAAGGCGTATAATTAATGGTGTTATTCGCATTCACCACCACTGCGCCATGTCTCGGCAATTGCGGAATCCGCAAGGTTGCAGTTAACGTTCCATGCGTTGAATCATTCGCTAAAGCGTTGATTATCAATAAAGTATTGCGACTTGTTGTTATCCTATCATCATTCGCTTCTGGTCTCAAAACCGTTACGGTATCACAATTGACGCGGATGAAAACCGTTGCTGTATCACAACCGTATAAATTACAAACAAAATATTCTATGGTATCCAATCCACAATATTCCGCAAAAGGCGCGTAGAAAAGGCGCGTACTATCCGCCACCACTCGACCAAAACGCGGTGCTTTTGCAATCCCAAAATTGGTTTTAACACTATACAAAGAATCATTGCGTAAAACGTTGATTTCCAAAGGTGTATTCCTTTGAGCAACCACATTATCATCATTGGCATCAGGTCTGCGATTGACTGCCGTATCACAATTTATTGTAATCAATACCATCGCTGTATCGCAACCAATCGCATTACAAATTTTGTACGTAAACGTATCATTTCCACAAAAACCATTCAAAGGCACATATTGAACTTGGTTGTTCGCAATGACGATAGTGCCGCGCCGCGTACTATCCAATATTGCCAAATTCGTCAAAGTGCCGTTCAAAGAATCATTGCGTAAAATATTGATATTCAATGAGTTGTTGCGGGATGTCGTTGCAATATCGGCTCTTGCTTCAGGTCTGCGATTCGGGACAATCGTATCGCAAGTCACGCTCACAAACACAAAAGCGGTATCACAACCTGTCGAATTGCAAATTTTATAACTTAATGTATCATTACCACAATAATTCCGACTCGGTGTATAGAAAATTCTATCATTGGTTACGACGGCTCTACCATGTCTTACGGTATCCAAAATCGTGAATGAGGTGAATGCTCCATAAATTGAATCATTGCGTAAAGCGTTGATTTCCAAACTATTATTACGCGTTACAGTCACATTATCATCGACTGCATTTGGTCTGCGATTTGGGTTAATCGTATCACAAGTAACATTTATATAAACAAACGCGGTATCACAACCATTCACATTGCAAATGGCATAACTCAAAGTGTCATTTCCACAATAATCGGTGGTCGGCGTGTAACTAATTTGATTATTATTAACGGACGTTATACCATGACGCGCTGTTTCAATCATGCCCACAGGCGCAACTAAATTGCCATTTGGAATATCATTTTGTAAAACATTGATAATCAAATTATTATTTCTTGAAATCGCAAAAATATCATCAATCGCATCAGGTCGAAGGTTATTAACCACTGTATCGCATGTTACCCGAACAGACACCAATGCAGAATCACAACCATTTGCATTACAAATCGTGTAAAGTAACGTATCATTTCCACAAAAACCATTGTTCGCAGTATAACTAATTTGATTATTTATCACAGAGGCAACTCCATGACGCGCCCCTTGCCCGATGATGACAGGTGCAACTAAATCACCATATGTTGAGTCGTTTTGAAGTACATTTATGACTAAATTATTGCTTCTCAAAACCGTCGTATTATCCGCAACTGCCATCGGACGACGATTATTGATAATGGAATCACAAGTTACGGAGATGCAAATCCTTGCCGTATCGCAGCCATTATCATTGCAAATTTTATATATCAACGTGTCCATCCCACAATAATTCAGTGCAGGCGTGTAAACAATTTGATTACTATCGGTTACAATAGCATTGCCATGTCGCGCTTGACCACCGCGAATTAAATTGAACGCATTCAAACGAATATAGACTGAATCATTCCATAAAGCATTGAATGTCAATGTATTGTTTTTGCGAACCGTTACTGTATCATTCATGGCACGCGGTTTGCGAAAATCGGTTATCGTATCGCAGGTTATAATAATCCGAAGCATTGCTGTATCACAACCCACTGCGGTACAAACCCGATAACGCAAGGTATCATTGCCACAATAATCCGTAGTAGGCGCGTAAGCAATCAAATTAGCATTATTAACAAATGCTTGTCCATGTACTTGATTATCAATGATTTCCAAACGAACTAAATCTCCAAACAAGGTATCATTGCGCAAAATATCAATATTCCAAGGCGTATTGCGCCTGCCAAAAACAATGTCATTGACAGCAATCGGCTTCCGCGTTTCTCCGATGGAATCACAAGTGACCGTTATAAAAACCGTAGCCGTATCACAACCATTCGCATTACAAATGCGATACGTCAGCGTATCCGAACCACAAAAATTGCGCGAAGGCGTGAAACGAATCGTATTGTTGCTTGCTGTTGCATTTCCATGACTCGTTGCGTTAATAATACTTAATGGTTCTGATAACGTCCCATACAAGGAATCATTCAATATAGCATTGATAATCAAGGAGTTATTCTGACGCGTTTGAGCAATATCATCATTGGCTATCGGTTTTCGATTGACCGTCGAATCACAAACGACATTAATCGTCACTTTTGCCGTATCGCAACCTTCGTCATTGCAAATTTGATATTCAAAAACCTCCGTTCCACAAAAACCTGCTCTTGGAAGGTATGTAACATTCGCCGAAGTCGGTGTAAGTGAAATAGTGATTGTTCCTGTTGTCGAAAGCGTAATCACGCCCGGAGGACGCGCCAAGGTGCCGTTCAACATATCATTACTCAATAGGTTGAACGTAATCGGCGTATTGCGTTGTGTTGAAACGGAGTCATCCACCGCTATCGGCAAAAGCCCCGGACAACCTACGCCCATGCGCAATGTATCTGAACAATTTAATATATTATTTTGGAAAACAATCGTATGTTGTCCCGCCGCAAAACTAAGGCTGACTCCATTCGAGATTTGCGAAGTATTCACTCGCATTACGCCAGATGTGCCATTACTCAATTTTGTAATACGCATCTCGCCATACATACCCGCATTGCCGGGATAACCACCGACAATCGCTAACGATGCGGTATCCAATGTCCAAAGACTGCGCGGATCCCATTGATTCATCGAATCGACTAAGGTGAAAATCGAATTGATGGAATCCATTTGATAATTCCGCCCATTGAACATCCAGCCATCTAAGCGATAAGGCGGCTGTTGAAACGAACCGGGAATCGTAAAATAGGTATAACTATATATGGTGTCAAAACTACAACCTTCTAAAAGTCCATTATAAGGCGAACCATTGTGCGTAATCGTGTAATTTCGCCTAAATTCATCCAGAATATTGCTACCAGAAATGCAAAAACGCGCACGCCCTTGACAATCAGGCAATTGCACCCGCACAAGCGTATCAGGCGCAATATCGCAACCAAGTGTTCCGCCCGCAACCTGCGCAATTAACACAGAAGTACGACAATCCGTCCCATTTCGATTGCAATGCTGAATGCACAGCGTATCTTGACTGCCTGCGGTGGTACTAATAGCCGTCAACCGAATGCAATCGGCACTTTGCGCCGTTAAACGCACATGCCGAGAACTCGTCTGACAGGCATTTAGGGACGTAATCGTGCGCCCCATCCCAATCAAACTGCTTAAACAAGTATCTTTGGGTTGCAACACCGCGACCGAAATACGTACCGTATCGGCTAATGGAGGCAAATCCCAATGCGTCGGCGCAGCTTGAATATCGAAAATGCAGGTCAAAAAAACGGTTATTGTGACCGCTATTTTTTGGAAGAACGGGTAGTTGTTCGTCATAGTCTAAAAAGTTTGTCACGGTTTGTGGATTCCAACGGTCAAGCAACTTTTACGTCTTTTCGCCGTCTCTAAATCAGGAAAATAAGTATGTTTGCCTCCAATTGGAGCGCGACTAATTTATTTTAATTTTTATAATATTCTGATAATCAAATTATTATAAAATTATGGATAAAAATGGCAATCCATTGAGGGGAATGTTTACCAGATTATAAGTTGAGTAGGGAGTATCGTATTTTGAGTGCAACAGACGGTTTTAGATACGCCAATAGTCTGTTGCAAAAAACCATTGCAAATATATATCGCTTTTTTGTGAAAATAAACCGTCGGGAACTCTTTTGTGTTAAAATACCTTAAAATTTGTAAGGTTGATATGATATTAAAAGTTTAGATTTGCGGACTTGTTAAATTTTCGTTAAAGTAGGAAAATATTAAAAACAACCTGTTTTTTAAATCGTTTTATTCACACCACAGTTAAAAAAAACAATTTTTTATGAAAAACATTGTGCAGTTAATCCTTGCAGGTGCGGTTGGGGGCGCGATAACGCTCGGAGGGGTGCGCTTGATGACCACAACAAACCATCCATCCGCGCAAAATACCAGTTCTTTGGCAAAATTTACCAGTTTTGGTAGCATGCCCGCGATTGATTTGAGTAGTGCAGCTTCCAATGCCTCTCCAACAGTCGTTTATATTGAGGCAGCCGAATCCAAAGCGTCAGCGCAAAAACGGATGGAGCAATCGTATGAAAATGATCCTTGGGCGCAATTTTTTGGATTTAGATTCCAACAGCCCCAGAAAAAAGGAACGGGTTCTGGTGTGATTGTTTCCGAAGATGGTTACATTGTAACGAATAATCATGTGATTGATTTTGCAGACGAAGTAAAAGTCACGTTGACGGATGAACGGTCTTTTATGGCAAAAGTGGTGGGAACCGACCCGCGTACCGATTTAGCGGTATTGAAAATTTCGGGTTCTAATTTTCCTTTTGTAAAAAAAGGCGATTCGGATGGGTTGAAAGTGGGCGAATGGGTGTTGGCGATTGGCAATCCTTATCAATTGCGCACGACGGTTACGGCAGGTATCGTGAGCGCGAAAGGCAAAAAATTGGGTGTTAATGAGCAGCGCGGTGCAGTTGAAGATTTTATTCAAACCGATGCCGTTGTAAATCCCGGAAATTCTGGGGGCGCGTTAGTAGATGCGAATGGTCGATTAGTGGGCATTAATACCGCAATTCAAACGCATACAGGGAGTTATGAAGGCTATTCATTTGCAATTCCCGTCAATATGATGACAAAAGTAGTTGATGATATTATAAAATTTGGTAAAGTCAAACGCAGTGAAGTTAGCACACCAAGTCAGGCAAATGGCAATAATAACAATGGTTTAGCAGCAGGTCGCCCGATGCTTGGTATCGAAATGGTTCAAGACCAATACTTTGCAGAAGTGGTGAAAGAACGCGAGCTGAATGCAACTCAAGGGGTTATTGTGGAAAAAGTAGCAAATGGCGGTTCTGCTCAATACGCAGGCATTTTGCCGAATGATGTGATTGTGGAAGTGAATGGAAAATCGATTTTGAGTACCAAAGATTTGCGCGAACAAGTTGCCAAAGCGAAATTAGGCGACGTTTTGACGATGACCGTGAATCGTGATGGCAAAATCCAGAAAGTACCCGTCACTTTACGCACAGCAGGTTAAAAAATGACAGAATTATGACATAAAAAAGTTAGAAAAAGGGAACTAAAAGCGGTTTAACGCTGTTAGTTGGATATAAAGAGACTTGTTTAAAGTTGGTTTTTCGTTTTGTTTTGATGCGTCCGGATGTTCTTATCTGGACGCTTTTTTTTAACACATAGTTCACATAGATTTGCATAGTTCACATAGGTTTCTGCATCTATGTGACCTATGTAAATCTATGTGAACTATGTGATTCTATGTGAACTATGTGATTCTATGTGATTCAGGCGATTTAGCAGGACTTTTGACTCATTTACACCTATGTGACCTATGTAAATCTATGTGAACTATGTGTTAAACGCCAACGACGATAGCAATTTCTCCTTTTGCGATGCCGTCCGTTTTGTAATAGTTCGATAAGGCTTCTAATGTATCTGTTTTCACTTCTTCATGGAGTTTGCTGATTTCTCGACAGACTGCCGCAGGGCGTTCCGCGCCACAATGTGTTATCAATTCTTCCAAACATTTCAACAAACGATGTGGGGATTCATACAAAACAAAGGTATTTTCCAAAGTTGCCAAATATTTCAATCGCGTCATTCGCCCTTTTTTATGAGGCAAGAAACCTTCATAATGAAAAGTATCACAAGGCAAACCCGATGCCACCAAAGCAGGCACGAAAGCAGTCGCGCCCGGAAGACACTCCACTCGAATATGCGCTCGGTGACATGCTCGCACCAACAAAAATCCAGGGTCTGAAATGGCAGGGGTTCCTGCATCACTAATCAGCGCGATGCTTAGACCACCTTGCATTTGCTCCACTAAATTGGTTACGATTGCATGTTCATTATGGGCATGATAAGCCCGCAAGGGCGTTTTTATTTCAAAATGATCCAACAATTTTCGACTCGTGCGCGTATCCTCTGCCAAAATCATAGCGACTTCTTTAAGGATGCGAATGGCGCGAAAAGTCATATCTTCGAGGTTGCCAATCGGTGTTGGAACGATGTATAACATATTGAAAATCAAATAATTAAACCGTATAATAACCTCGACGAGGTTTAAAACCTCGTCGAGGTTGTCTATTTTAAAGTGCTTTTAACGTATAAGTGTAATTCTCCATAATTGGATTAATCAACAATTTTTTACACGCCGTTTCGACTTTATCTTTCGCAGATACTTCGCTATCCGCTTGAATCACTAAGCGAATGTGTTTGCCAATGCGGACTTCTTCCACGCCTTGCAAATGAATATATTTTAAATTATTAGCCACTGTTTTGCCTTGTGGGTCAAGGAGTTCCTTGTGTGGCATCACGTCTATTTCTGCAACGAATTTCATTTTAATTAAAATTTTTATTTGTAATGATACAATTAGCGCACAAAGGTAGTACAAGTTTTTTAAATCTTGAACAGTGAATTTTTTTTTTAATAAAAATAGCTTTCAAACGACCGTCCTTTCAAATAAAAAGCCTACCTTTGCACCGCCTTAGCAAAAAGGACAGCCGAAACGAGTGGGCATGATACACTTGCATTTATTTCACGCTTAAAACCGAAAAATACAGTTAACCTAAAAAATTGAAAATCAATAGGTTATACTTTTCGGATCATTTTTGTAGCAATGAAAGAACAAGAAGGCGAACAGCAGTCTATCAAAGACAAAGCGGCTAAAGCATCCAAAGAAGTCAGTGCAGACGAGACAGAGGATGAAGGAGAATTAGTGTTGAACACAGGCGCAAGTTTAGTGACTGGTTCGGCACATGATGATTATGATTGGTCTCGCGGCAGACGGAATGAGGTGCATTACTCGAAAGAAGATGCCAAACAATACATGGAATCTTATGATGCGACGATGAAAGCGATGACGGTCAATGAAATCGTTCGCGCACGAGTCGTGTCTATCACAGGAACGGATGCTATTTTGGACTTGAATTTCAAATCAGACGGTTTATTGCCATTATCCGATTTGCGCGACATGGGGCAACCTAAAGCGGGCGATATGGTGGACGTTTACGTTGAAAATCAAGAAGATAGCAAAGGTCGTTTGGTTTTATCCCGCCGCAAAGCGAAATTATTGCGTGCTTGGGAAGCGATTGTGGATTCTTTTACCAATGGTACGATTATTCGCGGTACGGTTATTAGCAAAACGAAAGGTGGTTTGATTGTAGATGCAGGTGGTTTGGAAACGTTCTTACCGGGGTCTCAAATCGACATCAAACCGATTGCAGATTACGACCAATTTGTTGGAAAAGTCATGGAATTCAAAGTGGTCAAAATCAATGAGACCATTAAGAATGCAGTGGTTTCTCATAAAGCCTTGATTGAAAGCGATTTGGCAGAACAACGCGAAGCAATCATTTCTGGTTTGGAGAAAGGTCAAGTATTGGAAGGTACGGTCAAAAATATCACCGATTTTGGTGCATTTTTGGATTTGGGCGGCGTAGATGGTTTGTTGTACATCACGGATATTTCATGGGGACGCATCTCGCATCCAAACGAAGTGTTGCATTTGAACCAAAAAATCAACGTTGTTGTGTTGGATTTTGATGAGAACAAAAAACGTATCTCTTTGGGTCTCAAACAATTGCAACCACATCCTTGGGAAGTGTTGGCGCGCACCGTTAGTGAAGGCAGCACCGTTAAAGGTAAAATTGTCAATATTGAAGATTACGGCGCATTTTTGGAGATTCAACCGGGCGTAGAAGGTTTGATACACGTATCTGAAGTTTCTTGGGCGAATCAACCGATTAATGCGAAAGAATATTTCAAATTAGGCTTTGAATACGATGCAAAAGTCGTGACGATTGACCGCGACGACCGTAAAATGTCCTTGTCTATCAAACAATTGAGCAGCGATCCTTGGTTTGTAGTGGACCAAACGTTCCCAGTCGGTAGCAAACACAATGGCGAAGTGAAAAATATCACTCAATATGGCGTGTTTGTAGAATTGGGTCAAGGGATTGGCGGTATGATTCACATTTCGGATTTGAGTTGGGTCAAACGCTATGCGCACCCTGCTGAATTTACGAAAGTAGGTGAAAGAATTGATGTGGTGATTTTGGAAATTGACAAAGACAATAAGAAAATTTCTTTAGGACATAAGCAAATTGAAGAAAGTCCTTGGGATAATTTCGCAACCGTTTTTGTACAAGGTTCTTACCATCAAGGGTTGATTTTGCGGAGAGATGATAAAGGTGCGATTGTTCAATTGACCTACGGTTTGGAAGCGTTTGCGCCTATCAAACAGTTGAAAAAAGAAGATGGCAACACCGCAGAACAAGGTGAAAACTTGACGTTTAAAATCATCGAATTTAATAGAGATGACAAACGCGTTTTAGTTTCGCACACGCGTTATGCAGATGATATTCGTCGTGAGAATGAAGCAGCAGAGCAAAAGCGCAAAGATGCAGCAGAAAGTGCCGTTAGAAATGAAGAAAAAGCGGCATTGAAAGCAACTCAAGAAAAAGTAGAGCGTTCTACTTTGGGCGAGTTAGATGCGTTGACGCAGTTGAAAGACAAGTTGAACTAATCTTAATAGATTAAACAGTATAAAAACAGGTCATCGTTTTGATAACGGTGACCTGTTGTTTTTTATAACAACCGCATAGATAGGGAAATTATTGGGCAGACCTTTAAAAAAGGTTCTAAATAAAGGTCGGCAATATCCATTATCCACAGAATAAAAACGCTAATTTTGAATGCGAAAGTTGGCTGCGATTTTTAATAAAATAAAAATCTTCTTTTGTAATAAAAATACAATTTTTATTCTGTGTATAATGGAATTAAGAACAAATGGGGTAGTCAGGAAATAAATTTCCCGACTACCCCATTTGTTCTTAATTCCATGTAAATTATTTCTGTCCAGCATTCACCTTTCGCACAAACATTTCTGCCGCGCCCATCTCAACCCATTGAATTTCAAAGGTTTCGCCATCATCCATTTTTTTAATTTTTTCTTTGGGCTTCATTTTATTAAATTCCTCTTCCATTTTTTGATTATTAGAAGTGATGCTCAAAATCCCTTTTTGATACGCAAAATAGTAGAAATAATCATTACCTGTTTTCAAGTAAACTTGCACTTTATCATCTTCATTGGAAGGCATTTTAAATTCAACATAACCTGTCAAATTTTTATTAATATTAATACCTGCAACATTATTCAATTCTATTTTTTTATTTTGAGATACAAAACTTTTCAAATCAGCATCCCAGCGCATATTCAATCGACTGAAGAAAAAATTCGTTTTATTATACTTAGATGGCACATCTAACGTCCGCGTCCGCATTTCATTGATGATTTTATACAAATCGCGGTTGTCAGGAATAAATTCCGCCAATGCTTTCTCATAAAAATCATCCTTATTGTAATCAATATCAGGCGAATCAAACGAACCCGCTTGAATATCTTGAGCCATGGTTTTCAATAATTTTTCTGGAATCATCATATCCAAAGTAGCCATCGTTTCCACATTGATACGCGCCGCCTTGATTGCACCCGAATCACTCGTAGAAGCCGTTTCATCTGCCGATAAGAAAGTGGTTTTCGCCCGCCCTGCTGTTTGTAACTTGATGTAACTCAACCCAGAACCCATATTAAACTTTCCTTCTACATTGATACTTGCCGTTTTATTATTATAAACCAACTTATTACCCCGCAAAATACCGCCAATGATTTTGGAAGAATCACCAAAGGTAAATTCATCGGTTTTAGGCGTATATTTGAAAATGCCCGTTACATCAATCAAAGAACGGTCTTTTCGGAAGTAAACAGGCATCATCACACGCGGATACAAGACCTCATTTTCCTTGCTGATGAACAAACCGGTGTGCAATAAATCACCGCGTTCATTTTTAGGGAAGGCAAATTGAATCGCCAAATCTGTTTTATCCGCCGCACTATTGATGCTAAACCATTGTTTATCAGGCAAATTTTCTGCGTCTAACTTCGCATAGCCTTCAAATTTCAAGTTTTTGGAATTTGCCGCTAAGGTAATATTACCTTTGAACAACGTTTTGTGGTCAATGTGAAAATCATCTCCTTGTTTCACTTCACCTCTCGCTCGCGTTTCGGTCCGTTTTTCAGCGCGCTGCCCTTTGCCAATCCGTTCTCCGAGAATATTGTCAAATTTGATTTCTTGATTCCGAGACGCAATATTATATTCGTAATAACCTTCCGCTACATAATTTTTTTTGCCTTTCAAATTGACAGTTGCCCGATTAATAATATGGTGTCGGTTCAACGTATCGCAAATAATTCGTGCATTATTTAAAGTCGTCATCACCCCCCCTTCTCGAATTTCAACATTTTCTTTATCAGGATAGATATACGCATCACAAGATTGTATCACATTTACACCACCGATTTTCAATAAGTTCGACTTCAAATCGTAGGCAGCCGTCCGCCCTTTGAAGCGCAAAGAATCTTGGTCTATATCACTACACAAAAACGTTGCATCATTACCATCCGTCTTGAAATTGATAATCTCATTTTTCAAATCCCAAGCAAATTCATTGATAGAAGTTTTATATTTGTTATAAGGCATGGCTGTTTGAATATCATCCGAATTTGCCTTAAAACGACCAATTTGTTCGTCAAAATCAATCTTCCCGCGTACATTTTTGGTATCAAATGCCAATTGGTCTGGCGTACCAATCGCTTTAATGCCCATATTCATCGTATCCGCCGACACCGAAAAAGCACCAAAAGAGTATAATTTAGAAGTCAATCGCGCCCTATCCCACTCAAAAGTACCAATCCCTTTCACCCCTGTCGGAGTCAAAATGACCGTACTGCGCAACGAGTGCTTCCCCTCTTTAAAAAACGAAAAGGCGGATTCTTTTGCCGTCAAATACATACTATCCCGATAGGGTTTCCAATCAATTTGAATACCCGGACCCGTCACTTGCGGCACTTGCACCGAACCAGAACGGTCTTCTTTCAAATCAAAAGTCTTCGCACTCGCCATCAACTGCTTCGGATGATAAATAATATCATTAGAATTAATGGACGCTCCCAAATAACTCAAAGAGCCATTTCCAAAAAAACCACCATTATTTAACTTCATCTCCCCCGTAAAATTCCCTTTATTTCGATATACAGGATAACCATTCTTAGGTGAGATGGTCACAAACCCCAAAGAACTATCAGGTTGTAATGTCAAAGTCTCCCTAAAATCAGGGAAAATATCACAAGTCCGCATCAATCCCTTGAATTTCAAATCATTTTTAGTCAAACTATCCAACCCATCCAGAGAAAATTTGTCTAATTTGAAAAAGAACGAATCGCGTTTATACACGCCCGATTGCGTTCCTCTGTTATCGTAAAACACAAATGAATTGGAACGCGCTTGAAACGATGGGAACATTTTCACGTCTTCCCGCCCAGATTTATTGGTTGGCGCGTCAATCAACAGAATGCCTTGCAAATGCTCAATCCGCGAATTAATCGCATTGGCAATCGGTTTACCATATTTATCAGTACCGACCCGCAAGTATAAATCTACAAATCGGGCAGAGTCAATCTTTATTTCAAACTTATTGTAATCAAAATGATAATCTTTACCATGAAAAATGGAATATCCTGCAAATAATTTTCCATCAAAATCAAAATTTCGATTCTTTTTCAACACAATATGTTCGTTTTCGGGGGCGACACCGACTCGTTGTTTATCACTCAATTCGACATTTTTTACTCCATTGACTGAAATCGTAGTATCTGTCAAAGCCATACTTGCATTCACTTCCTTGCTTTCGGAACGGAAGCGCAATACATCATAATCCACCTTTTTTTGATTCGCACTGGCATAATGAAAAATCTTATCGCGTAACTCAACGATTTGATTATCAGCATCATAGTTAATAAAACCTTGCGACACCAAATCATATAAAAGACTTTGAATGCTGCCAGCATTCATACTTGGGTCTATTTTTTTAGCAATATCATTGGCATTCAACGTCCGTTTTTTAACCTCATCTGAATACAATTTGATAATAGAAATGGGGTTAACCGTTGCAATATTCTGAATTTTGCGATAATCTTGCTCGCTAAAATATTGTAAGGATTCAAATACAGCTTCATTTTTTATCGTCCCCATCCCAGGCGATTTATCGCCAATTACCAATGAATCTTTGGAAACATACCAAGAAATTTTGCCCACATCAATCGTCATTTGTTGAAAGGAGTTTAAAAACGGGTTTCTATCACTCCCGCGCTGCCCTCTTTCCAACGAAACTTCCGATTTATTAATATCAATTTTCAATTTCACCGAAGGGTGGTAAATCGAATCTTTGCCAAAATAAACCGCCGTTTCGACCCTTTCGCCAATGATGTTTTCGCCTTTCCGAATCACAAAAGTCTCCGCACCTGCTCGAAAAGAACGCTTACTCTTGCGGTCAATCATATTTAAATGCGCCTTCAAATCCTTCGTTCCAAAACCAAAAACCGTTGTCCCATGCAGCCTAAAACCACCTTCATACTGAATGCCGCCACCTATATTATTGATTTTCAATACCCTTTCATAGGATTCAAAACGCGGATAGGATAATTCAATCTTTTCATTGGCATAAGTCAATTTGTCTTCAAAATTACCATCAATATCACGGTCGGGAAAAAAAGCGGGATAATGGATTTTAACTTTTTCTGCCTTATAAAAACCCTTCGTTACATCTATCGAATAATCGCTTAACAAACAATACACGTCAGGCAAATTATTGCGAGACCAAGCAACTTTACCCTTTGTACCTTTCCAAACATTTTTCATTGGAAAAAAAGTACCCGAAGTTTCCCAAAGCACAATTGAATCATTTTTCAACCGCGCTGTCAAATTCAACTTTTTCCATTCCAAAGAAGGAATCCCTTTTTCATATTTCAAGGTGTAATCAGGCGAAAGGGCGTACCAATTCGTAATGGATTCGGCAAAACGCAAAACACCTTTTTCATAGAATTGCTCCGAAAAATCTAAAAATTGACGCACGGCTTCAAATCGCCGATTTTGCGCCCCTGCATCGTCTAACATCGCATCAATGACGTTCTGCCAAGCTTCCACACGAGAGGTTTTGCCATCTTTATTGCTTTCAATGGAGGTCAAACAATGCAAATAATCAGTAAAATAAGGAATCGCATTCAACTTATAAGACAACATTTTGTTGCAAGTTGAATGAATCCGCTTCGATTCGGACAGATTAAAGCCGCCATTTTTCATTTTGGCTTCAAAATTCATAAATGTTTTTTTCACATCTTCCTGTTTGCTCAACGTCACAAACTCACCCAATTTTTTTAAAAATTCGGTTTCCTCCTCAGGAAAAGTGTTTAAGGCTTGAGCCGCAATAAAAGGCGCGTTCATCGCTGATAACAACAGCGAGAACAGGCATAAGACGGCTCGTTTTTGGAACAAAGGTCTCATTAGGCTTGATAATTTTAAGTTTCGGTTATCGGATTCGCTTACGAGACAATGATATAGGTAGAATGGAGTATTTTAATATGATTTTGTTTGTAAAAAAGTTCTTGTCCAAAAAACCTATATGATTTAACTCGTTTTATCCAAAACCATACAAAGCCAATAACCACGATGCTGTATTTGTTGAATAGAAAAACCGTAAGGTGCGATATGTTGTCGCATAAACGATTCGTCTTGAGTCATGAAGCCAGAAATGAGCAATTTGCCATTCGGTTTCAACTTTTGATATAACGTCGAAAGCGAATCAGAAATTACATTCCGATTGATATTTGCCAGTATCACGTCGAAATCGGCTGCATGCACTGCCTCCAAAGTCCCTTGAACAGCGTGTATATTGTTCATATGGTTCGTTTCACTATTTTGAAGGGTAGCTTCATAAGATTCCTTTTGAATATCCACCGCTTCTACCTGCGACGCGAGCAATTTTGAAGCCAGAATTGCCAAAATGCCCGTACCACAACCATAGTCGAAAACATATTTATTTTTAAAATCCAACCCTTGCATGGCTTCTATCATCATGTAGGTCGTCTCATGATGCCCTGTGCCAAATGCCATATTCGGATGAATCACTATATCATGTACCACACCCGTTATCGGCGGGTGAAAATCGGCACGCACAGCTGCAAAATGCCCCACTTGAATCGGTTGAAAATTGGCTTCCCAAACGGCATTCCAATTTTCAGCAGGAATCAATTTTCTAATATATTGAAATTCAAACTGTTCCGCATAATCTGCAATTAATATTTGCACGTCCCTTGCATCATCGGGTTCAGGAATATAGGCTTTTAAACCACTATCCGTTTCCTCAAAAGAATCAAAAGGCAATTCGCCGAGTAAAGCCGTCAAAATATCGACTTGATACGACTCTACTTCAATTTCGTAACAATAGTAGTTCATTTTCTGAAAGCGAGGTTCTTTTTATTAAAAAATGACAAAAATATGACAGAAGCAATTGAATTATCCTAAAACGCGCTGTTTCGCCGCTTGCAACGTATTCGTCAATAAGGAAACAACCGTCATCAAACCCACACCGCCCGGAACTGGTGTGATAAAACTGCATTTAGGCGCGACCCTTTCAAAATCAACATCGCCGACCAATCGAGTTCCTTTCGGTGCAGTCGCATCTTCGATGCGATTAATGCCTACATCAATCACTACTGCGCCCGTTTTTACCATTTCAGCCTTGATAAAACGCGGAATCCCGATAGCTGCCACCAAAATATCAGCCGTTTGGCACACTTCTATCAAATTTTGAGTGCGACTATGCGCCAAAGTCACCGTACAATCCCAACCTTTGCGAGAAAGCAAAATGCTCAAAGGCGTACCTACAATGTTACTTCTGCCAACCACGACAGCCTGTTTGCCCGCAGTCATTACATTATATCGTTTCAACATTTCTAAAACCCCAAAAGGCGTTGCAGGCAAAAATGCAGGCAACCCTTGCGCCATGCGCCCAACGTTCATCGGATGGAAACCATCCACATCTTTGCGCGGGTCAATCGCCATGATAACCGCCTGTTCGTCAATATGTTTTGGCAACGGCAACTGAACAATGAACCCATCAATGTCGTCATTTTGATTTAAATCATCAATAATTTCCAACAATTCGTTTTGCGAAATAGTTGTGTTTTTCAGAATCAAAGTCGAATGAAAACCCACTTGCGCACAAGATTTGACCTTGCTCGATACATACGCTTTACTTGCAGGGTTGTCCCCAATCAACACAGCTGCCAAATGAGGTGTTTTTCCACCTTTCTGTTGGATAGATTGCACTTGCTGTGCGATTTCTTTTTTAATCGTCTCTGATAAAAATTTTCCGTCTAATAATTGCATTGGTTAAAACAGATTGTTTTTATTAAAAATAATGCATAGTCGTTTGAAAACAAACGGTTTACAAATCGGGGCAAAGATACGCTCTAATTTCAAAAATCTTAAAAAATAAAACTTTATGGTTATTAAAATGGTTCGTTTAATAGTTTGAAAATTACTCGAATCCACCTATCTTTGTAAAAAAATATACTATCATTATGGCTTATGTTCCAAAAATATCTAAATTGAGCCGTCCTTCCAAAGTTTATACTTTGGAGGAATATCTGTCCCGCGAAGCAGAAAAACATGAATTTTTTTAACTAAAAAATTGTAAAAATGCCGGGAGGAACTCACAATTACATTACATTCACTTGATGTAACGATTTTAATGAGTGAGATTTATGAAAATATTACATTTTTAAAATAGTTTTAATACATTTTTTCTCATTCCGTAGGAATCTTTCGCGTTTGGAGTTTCCTACGGAATGACAAAAAGACAAAAAAGATATTTATTTAGCATTCGGCAAACGATGCCGCGTTCCTGCCTTGTAAATGCGACATTCACCCGCTTTTAATTGTCCAATTGGATATTGTATTCCATTGAAAATTAATGATTTATCCACATTTAAAACTTCTTTTTCGGTTGAGTATTCAATATTAAAATGCAGCGTTTGCTGGTTCGATGCAGGGATTTTAATCGCGTTTGCATCTTGCAGCACATCCAAATTTACCACAAATAAGAATTGAGCCGTTGTATCATCCATATGCGTCCATGCAATCACTTTTTTATAACCTGTCGGGTCAGGTAACAACAACCAACGCACTTTTTTATCAGAAATGTATCTAAATATTACATCTGAATATTTTTTCATTTCATTTAAGGAGTCGAAAAGGGTAACATTGTTGCCCCAAACGTATTTATCATGGGTTGCTTTCGCACCTCTATCTTCTTTGAAAACATACAATTTTGTATAATGCTCATTCGGCGCGGGCGATAAATGCACGTCGCGTTGTTCAAAACCCAAGGACATATAACTCGGCATATCCGTCAAAAACAAACCAATAAAAAAACGGGCTTCATTTCCTTTGACATAAAAAGTATCAAATCGTGGGTCATCTTTATCCGCCGTCATAATGGTAAAATTGGGCGCGAATCGCCTTGTATGCAACAAATCTAAATATCTACGAAATTCTGACAAAAATTCAGTCGTGCCAATCGGCATGGATTGCAAATTTCCAAGCGTCGAATCGGCATCCGTCATTTCCAAATGGTCATCCTCATCTCCATAAGCCATCTCGCCTGTGGGTGCGAGAAATGTCTCTGCAAAAGAACCAAATATAGGGTTACGCTTTTGAATAGAGGCTTTTATATATTGCATTAAATCATAATATTCATCTGATTTGGCAGGCACTCCATTGGGACGCATCTGCACATGCGCCATATCGCCCCGCATAAAATCGAAATTATACTTTTGCTGTACCTCCAAATAATGCCGCGCAACATATTCCCAAACAGGGCGCAGGGGTTTTTCAAAATCAATTTCCCAATTATAATTATCGTCTTTGGCTTCATACAATTTGTATCGAGTGAGCGGACCAAAAGCCCGACTAAACGATTGTGGTTTCGTGATTTCGTAATCACGCCAAATCCGCCCTTTTTCATCCACTGTCAAAGCCGACGCATCTGTATTGACACGCAAACCGCGATAAGGTGGGCCCATTGTAGCGGGTGCAGTCTCCAAATGAGCATCATATAACATTTGAATTAATGCTTCGCGCCGTTCCAATCGACCACCATAATCATTGGGTTTGCCAAATAAAATTTCTAAACGCGTTTCTTCTGGGAAATTTTTAGAAAAAAACAACTCTTTACTATTAGGTAAATTTTGTGGAGACTCGGTTTTCAAAAAACGATAAATCTTATCTTGTACTTTCAAATATAATTTATCGGAATGATTAATGATTCTATCATCCATCCGTTCAATCCATTCAAAAAATTGTGGATTTGCCAAAACAGGTTCTGAAAACCTATCCGTATGTGGAATTACATCCATTCCGACCGTTTTGCCCAACGCATGCAACAAATTAACCACCACTTTGAGCTGTTTTTCAACGGTATCCAAAACAGGCGATTCGCGGTATAATTCTTCACTAAAAAACTCAGGATTGATGTTCCATGACGCAATCCCATACAAACTTGCCACCACTCCCGGCTCCCAAATCGGCAACAAATGAATCGAATTTTGGGTTTTAGGTAAAGTCAAAGCGTATTTGACCACATTCCAGAAATTGCCAACAGTTCGGACATTGATGCCCACCATATTCGCCGTTTTAATCCAAGTCGAATGATTCGTTGTTTTGACGGGGCTTTCAATTGTATTTTCAGGGCGCATCGCCGCAAAAAAAGCAGCGCCTAATTTTTTTTCTAATACATAAAGTATCTGTGCAGTAGGCGTTTGCACGATGTGTGCGGGCAACATTTCCGATATAAACGATTGTTTTCCAGCGATATACGCACTCAAGGTATTAGCAGGAATATAACGGGGTTGCATAAAATTTGGGTTTTGAACCATCTTGTAAGGCAATTAATTGGTTTAAAAATGCTCAATATTTAGTTAATTTTGCGACAAATTTTTACGGTAAATTACGATAAAATATTAAAAATGTTTAGAAAAGGCAGTAAAGTATATAGTGTTTTGCGATTCAAATGCCCACGTTGCAACGAAGGCGATTTATACCCGACACCCACTTTTTCGTTTAAAAAACCGTTTGAAATGAACGAAAAATGCCCTAATTGTGGGCAAAAATACACTTTGGAAACAGGTTTTTATTATGGAGCGATGTTTCTTTCGTATATTTTAACCGCATTGATGTTATTCGGCATGTTTGTTTGTTTCAAATTCGGCTTAGGTTTACGCGTGATTCACTCGTGTGCGATAGCAACAATCGTGGTTACGATTTTGTTCATCTGGATTTTTCGCGTTTCGCGGTCTCTGTGGTTGAGTTTTTTTGTGAAGTATGATGAAAAATTTGTTGCAAAATAGGTTTTATAAAACGCGCAAAAAACGATAAACCTGCAATCCGCCCCGAATGGCACGAATTTTCACCAATTATTCGTGAAAATTGGCGGATTGCACTTTTATTTTGTTTATAATTTTCCAACAATTTGCATCGTTTGCACACGCGCATCAATAATTCGATCACTTTTTGTTTATAATCTGCAAAACGATACGTATTAAAAGGTTCTAAAATCGTTTTATCGGTTGGTTTGGACGCTTTGTATGGGTCTAAAACCCATTCGAGCGCGCTCCGATTGCCCAATTTTAGGGAGGACTGCGCCAAACGCAAAAGGTCATTGTTATTTAAATGATGTTTTTTTGCATTTGGTAAATAATTGAAAATCAATAATTTCAATAAAAATTAAGATTTGCCACTTCGCTTTTGAGCATTTAAAAACGCTTCAATGCGTTGCCGAATGGTGTCTTCGTTCGGCAAAAATGAGGTTAAATTTTGCGGCAAATGGGCTTGTAACGTATAACCTGCGACTCCAATCGGATAAGGCGTATTTTGCAAGGCGAATTCAACAATCGTTTGATTCTTACTTTTGCAAATGATAATCCCAATCGAAGGATTTTCATCAGGCAATTTGATGTAATGATTCAAACTATTGAGATAAAATTCCATTTTGCCTTTGAATTCAGGTTTAAATTCCGAAATTTTCAAATCAATCGCTACTAAAGACCGCAACCGACGATGAAACAGTAACAAATCAATGTAAAAATCTTGGTCGCCAACGTACAAGTGGAATTGACTACCCACAAACGTAAAATCGGGTCCCATTTCGGTTAAAAATTGTTGCAAATGT
>JAAFJT010000061.1 GCA_013298955.1 Chitinophagales bacterium | reverse complement strand
GGTTTTATAAAATTAAATAACTTAGATATTATGCAAGTTTTCCCAACATTGACCACTGATAGATTGACTTTGAGGCAAACTCAAATCGATGATATTGCCTCCTTATTGAAATATTGTAATAATAAAAATATTTCAGACCAGATTTTCAATATTCCGTATCCGTACTTGGAGGCAGACGCTATTTTTAGGCTCAATTTTGTATTTCAAGGTTTCAAAAATCGGGAACGGTATGTTTTTGCCATCACCTTGACGGAAAATCAAACGTTGATTGGCGAAATGGGTTTGCATTTGGACAAAGATAATGATAATGCGCAATTAGGAGCTTGGATTGCAGAACCCTTTTGGAATCAAGGCATTGCAACAGAAGCGATGGCGGCAATTTTGCGATTTGGCTTTGAAACGTTGGATTTAAACAAAATTTATGCAACCCATTTTCCAGAAAATGGTGCATCAGGCAACGTAATGTTGAAAAATCATATGATAAAAGAAGCCGAATTGAAAGAGCATTATAAAATTAATAATGTGTATCGAAGTGTAATTCAGTACAGGCTCACAAAAGTAGAATATTTATACGTTGTTTCGGGTGATTTTGGATACAATGGGAACGCGGATGACGCGGATTGAGCGGGTGAGCGCGGATTTTTTAGGAATTCCGTGAAAAATCCAAAAAAAATCCGTGAACATTCGCCCAATCCGCGTCATCCGTGTTCCTATTGTATCCCAAAACCACCGAAGCAACGTATCAATGCGGGAAATAAATTTCTGACTCCGAATTTCCTAAAATAATGTATCTTTGCAATCCAAAAGTCAGCAGTTATCAACCCTTTAAAATGACCCAAGTATGAAATTGAATGTCCTTTTAGCTAAAACTGATCAATTATCAGCGATAATTAAGGCGAATATCACCGATACGATTGATAAATTCAAAAATAAGCAAACTTTATTTCGCGGCGAACGCAAAGCCTTTAAAGAACGGAGCCCTGAATTTGCAGACCCAACTCAGATTTTGGATAAGCAAGTTCATTCGACGGTGGAGGAGACGCTTGGATATTTGTTCAAACTGACGCACAATTATCTATCCGCAAAGTTAGACCAAGAAGCAACGAATTGTAGTGGTTTGGCGAAAGCCGAATTAATCATCAACAACGAATCTTATGGCGAATTTACCACAGGTGAATTAATGGCATTGAAAGGCTTCTTTGAACAACAAATTTTCAAAGATATGTTGGGCAATATGCCTACGATGTCGCTTGCAGAGCGTTGGACGAAATGTAATACGCCCGAATACGCATCCAGAGCCGTTTATGAAAATCCATTGCAACAATGGGTTGCCAAACAAACGGAAATCTATGAAGTGCCGCATTTCGACCCACAAGGCAAACAACCTGCGGTCATTGTCAAAGAAAAGAAAACTATTGAAGTGGCTGATTTAGAACGACAACTTTATACAGGCGAAGTTTCACATATTGACAAAGCGTATATGATAGCGCGATTGTCTGAGTTGAGTTTAGCCATCAAAGAAGCATTGGAAAAAGCCAATGAAGCCGAAGTGATTAAATCAAAAATGAATATAAAACGCTTGTTCCGCTACTTGCAAACAGGCAAATAAGAAATTGGCAACAATAAAGTTTAAGCTCAAGTTCCTTCTTTTTGTCACACTCAGGGTGATTAAGGTTGATGCCAAAAGTTTAAGCTCAAGGTCAATGGCAGCAAAAAAGGTCAGGTAGAACATTACTGCATAATACGCGAGTTCGATTCTCGCCCTCCATTCATCGCTCGTAAGAGATTGATTTTCAATAATATATGGAGGTTATGTAATTGGTTAACATATGTGCATTTTCATCAAGTTAAGCCTGCTTGAACACCTAAGCTGTAATGGGGAGCGTACAGTTGGATAATGCTGTACGTTTCTTTTTTTTAATATAAACCCAACCAAAAGGCGTAGGCAAATTGGTACAGCCCAGAACAAGTGTCTGAATCCAGCCCTGAGTGGAATTTGTTGGTTCGAATCCAACCGCCTTTACCATGCGTTTATACAACAACATTTATACAACAACATTTATACAACAACATTTATACAACAACATTTATACAACACCGTTTGGAGGGTTTTAAAACCCTCCAAACGGTATATGAAACGTTATACTTCCTTGAAAATCAATCTTTTAGTTGCTGTAATTTGTTGTCGAGCTTATTTCGGAATTTTAAACAAAAGATCCACTACCGTACGCCCCCGCATCGAAGAACTAATAATCGCTTCATAATCGCCCTTATTTTTCATAAAAACTTGTTTCCAAGTCATATTGACCTCTTTTTGGTTCAAAAAATCGGCAATATCGGTATCTTTCATCAGCAATCGGGCTTTGGTGCGAATCGCATTGCGCCGTTTGTAGGCATTTATCGCGGCTTGTTCCAATCCTTTACTTCTATCCACCTGTTTTCCAATCAAGGATTTCTGCCAAGCGTACCAAACGCGGGTTTGATAGAGCGTTAAACTGGCATTAGCTGGATTTTCAGACAATTTTAATTGTTGCGCGATAGCTATAATATTCGTACTATCCACCACTTCTTTGGTGGATAATAACATCCGTTTAGAAAAATCAACGTTATTTTCAACTAAATCCAACAATTGTTGCAATTGTGATTTGTTGAAATTCAAATTGGAGGTTTGTACAAACGCCATTAACTCTTTTAAAGCGGCAGCTTTCTGAATCGTATCTACTTTGGCAACTGCATTGGATGAATTGCGCCATTTCGGAGTACAACTTGTTTGCAACACTCCCGAAAGGCAAAAAAAAAGGAATAATCCCCAAAAAGGTCGAATCGTACTTTGTAAAAATTTCATTGAATTAAATTTATAAATAATATTTTTTTTACTTTGGGAAAGTGCGATGTTATTGGAACGCGGATGACGCGGATTGGGCGGATTTTCACGGATTTTTTATTTTACCCTTTTAATAAATACACAAAACTTGCGTCAAGTTTTAAACTTGACGCAAGTTAATTTGCTGATTTTCAATAATTTACATTTTAATAACTTATTTTAGTTTAACGACTTCAAATAAAAATCCGTGAAAATTCGCCCCATCCGCGTCATCCGCGTTTCAATTTGTATCACATGTTCCCCAGCCTACACATATCCTTTGGCTTGCAATTGAAATAATTCGGCATATTTTCCGCCTGCCGCCATCAATTCGGCGTGTGTGCCTAATTCTATTTTTTGTCCATTTTCCAAAAATAAAATTTTATCTGCCATCCGCACCGTCGAAAAACGATGTGAAATTAAGACCGCCGATTTGCCTTTGGTCAATTCGGCAAATCGGACAAATACGTCATGTTCGGCGCGGGCATCTAAGGCGGCGGTCGGTTCATCCAAAATCAACAATTGGGAATCGCGCATGTACGCTCTTGCCAAGGCGATTTTTTGCCATTGTCCGCCACTCAAATCTACGCCATTGCCAAAACGTTTGCCCAACATCTGCCGATATTGCTCTGGCAAACCTTCAATAACCGTATCCGCAAGGCTTTTTTTAGCCGCATTTTGAATGTTAGGCATGTTTTGCAAGGCTTCAATCTTGCCAATCGCCACATTTTCGGACGCAACCATTTGAAAACGAATGAAATCTTGGAAAATAATGCTCACCGATTCGCGCAAATCATCCGCATCATATTCGCGCAAATCTACGCCGTCCAATAAAATCCGACCTTCGGAAGGTTCGTATAAACGGGCTAAAAGTTTCACAACCGTCGTTTTACCTGCCCCATTTTCGCCGACTAAGGCTAATTTTTCGCCTGCTTGCAAGTGAAAACTCAGGTTTTTAACGGCATATTTATTAGAATTTAAATATTTAAAACTCACATTTTCAAAGGTAAAGCCTGTAAGAATGGGTTTTGGAACGATTTTGCCATTCACAGGATGTGCCATCAAAGGTTTTATCGCCATGAAATCGAAATAATCTTGCAAATACAAAGCATTTTCTGCAATCCGCGAAAAACGACTCATAATCGATTGCAACATATTTTGCATGCGTTCAAACGAACCTGCTAAAAAAGTCAATGTTCCCAAAGTAATCGCACCGTTCACCGTTTGTAACACGATAAATATATACGCGCCATAATACGAAAGCGTTCCTAAAAACGATAACAACGCGCCTACGCCCGCCCGTTTCAATACAATTTGTCGATTTGCCAAATAATATTTGTCTGCAATGGTTTTAAAACGATGGCTTAAAAAATCGGCTAAACCAAAGATTTTGACTTCTTTAGCCGTTTCATCACTCGCGCCGATGAAACGCAAATAGTCTAATTCGCGGCGTTCAGGAGTCCAACTTTGCGTAAGCGAATACGTTTTTTGATTAAAATACGACTCGCCAAGAAACAATGGTATAACGGCAATGATTAATATGAGTATCAACCAAGGGTTGAAAACAATCAGTCCCGCACCCAAAAAAAGGATGGTTACTAAGTCTTGACATTGCTCGAAAACCATGCTCATCAAGACGGTTCTGCCTGTGGTTTGGCGGCGGGCGCGGTCTAATTTGTCATAAAAAATGGGGTCTTCAAATTGATACAAATCCAACGTCGCTGCTTTTTGAATGATTTCAACACTCGTCTGATTGGAAAATAAATCACCTAAAAGACTGTCCGTCAATGAGATAGCGCGATTGATTAATTCTGAAAACAAAGACAAGCCTAAGGCAAATCCAACCATTTGCCAAAGGGCAGTTGTATCCGTATGGTGTTTTTGAATCAATTGAAGGACTTCATCCAATAAGATTTTGGCAACATATAATTGTCCCAATGGAATCGCCGATTTGAGGATGCGCAACCCAACATTGAGGCTCATCATGGTTTGATTCGTTTTCCAAATCAATTTGAAAAGGGGCGGAATATTTTTCAGGGCAGAAAATTGTTCTTTTAAACCCGTTGTTTTAGGCGTGGACATTCTTCGCAATTTAATAGGACTTTTTTACTACTTTTGAAACACATAGGACACATAGGGGGACATAGGACACATAAGATACAATTGGAACACGGATGACACGGATGGGGCGGATTTTCGCAGATTTTTTTGTTTTTGATACCTGATTTTATTTTTATTTAACAAGAAAAATCCGTTAAAATCCGCCCCATCCGTGTCATCCGCGCTCCAATTGTATCGACATTTTCTAAAACAAAAATGACTGCTTATCACTCCTATTCTATGTAAATAATTAAAAATCAGCATATTACATAAAAATATAAACAAATTTCTAACAAATGCCTCTATGTGTTCTATATCCCACTATAGGTCATATGTGTTTCAAAAATATCAAGATGAACGCAATTTTATCGCCTTCTAAACACTAAAAAGACTAATTTTGTTAAAAATTTTATCCAAGATGCCAACGCAACGTTCAGAAACAGAACATATCAACGAACTTTATCATTTAAAAGGGTTGTTGAAAATCGAAAAACAAGCGGATTATGAGTATTTTAAAACGCTCATTTTAAATAAACCGTTGGAAGAACGCCGCGCCGAAGGCTTTACTTGGTATCCTGTTGTGGTCACGCAATCGGGTTACACGTATGGCGAGCGCGCCTATGTCGTGATTGAACGCGGCGGACTCGCAGAGGGTCAAAAGGAGATTCCCCACCAATTTCGGGCGGGCAATGTGGTCAATCTGTTTACGCAACAAAGTGATGTTTATCAAGGTGCTTATCATGGAACCGTTCATTATATCAATAAAAATTCAATGCGCATTGTATTGAATACCAAAGATTTACCTGATTGGCTGAGTGGTGGGCAAATTGGTGCAGACATGCTTTTTGATGAAAAAACATATATTGAAATGGAAAAGGCTTTGGAAAAAGTCATCCATGCCAAACGCAATCGCTTGGCAGAATTGCGTGATATATTGTTGGGACATCAATTGCCGAGTCCGTATTCGACAAATGCGTTTGCACCCGAAATAGCGCATTTAAATCCTTCTCAAAATGCGGCGATTCAAGATATTTTAGCGAATAAAGATGTTGCGATTATTCACGGACCACCCGGAACAGGGAAAACGACGACGCTCGTGCAGGCGATTAAACAGTTGTGAATCCAGAAGAATTTTGCGTTTTGCGGGAGCATTTGTACCAGTTGATGGAGCTTTTTCCGTATGAAAAACCTAATATTGGCATTATTTCGCCGTATCGGGAACAAGTGGTTTGGATGGAAAAGGAGATTTCGGAAGACCCTCTTTTAAAAAATTTGCCCATAACCGTTCAGACCATTGATGGATTTCAAGGACAAGAACGCGATATTATCTACATTTCGCTCGTGCGCTCCAATGAACATGCGGAAATTGGCTTTTTGGCGGATTATCGGCGGATGAATGTTGCCATGACGCGGGCAAAAATGAAATTAGTCGTAGTGGGCGATAGTGGGACGATTGGGAAAAATCGTTTTTATCAACATTTTTTGGATTATTGTGAATCCAAAGCATCCTATCGGACGGCTTGGGAATTTATGAAACCGTGATCATTACAAAAATTGGAATCGCTTACCCACAAATAGATTTTCGCCACAAATTTCGTAAATTTTTCAAATTTACGAAATTTGTGGCGAAAATAGGATTTGCGCCTAAAATTTCGTAAATTTGAAAAATTTACGAAATTTGTTTCGCAAACCTTTTAATAGCCTTGATTTTGCGCAATCGCCCCTTTGCTTGCAATGATTTCACGTCCGGGAATCGGCATAATACTTCTAAAATTTTTAATACCTGTCACGGCTTCCAATTGTCGCGTCCGCGCCAAATCGAAATAACGGTGTCCTTCAAAATTAAATTCGGCTTGATTTTCATCCAAAAGGGCGTTTTGATAGGCTGCGTCGGTTGGCACATCTGCCGCCGTCAATGCTGTCAACCCGCGTTGAACCCGAATCAAATTTAAATCTGCCAAACCCGCTACCCGTCCATTTGCCTCAGCGCGAATGAGATACATCTCTGCAAAACGCATCATATAAGCCGAATTGTCCCGCGCTTCCTCACCGCGATATTTTTGAGTCCGCCCACTTGGAAGAATAGTTGTATTATTATGGACAAAATCCAATAAATCGGCACGCTTATCACCCGCCCGTGATTGGAAAAAAGCATTCAAAATCGTATCCGCAATAAAACTAATCTCAGAACGAATCGCCGAATCGCGTCCATACGTGAGGGCGTTGAAAGCACTACGGTTTTGATTATCAAATTTCAATTCAAAAATGGATTCCGAAGTCAATCTTTTGTCAAAAATCGTTTTATAATTGGCGGCATCCACTAAGGCAAAATCGCCTGTATTGATGACTTCGGTGGCATGTGCTTCGGCTTTTACTTTGTCGCCTTTGTAAAGATAAACCCTTGATAATAAACTATTTACACCTGATTTAGTTATAAACTGAATGGCTTTATGGGTAGGGTCTATCAAGGTCAATGCAGCACTTAAATCACTGATAATAGCTGCATAATTCGCCGAAACGGTTGCCCGATTCGGTGCATCTTGCAAGGTTTGAGTCGCCTGTATGATGGGAATGCCCAATGCCGAATTTTGATTCCAATGTTCGCCAAAATAGCGCAAAATATCAAAATGCACCATCGCCCGAATCGCTCGCGCTTGTCCTTCGATGTCCTTTTTTTGCGCCGCAGGCAAATCATTGATATTGGGCAAAGCGTTCAGCAATCGATTGGTATTCGTGATAGTTCGATACAACGCAGCCCATAATTCCTCCACCAAAAGGTTCGCGGGAGTCACTTCACGCGCCCCTAATTGGTCTAAGGAGATGTAATTGTAACCGCCTGTCTGTGCATTGCCGCCGCAAGCCTCCGCAATTAAGGCAAATTGACCACCGTAAGAACTCCCATTTTGCAACGAACTGTAACAGCCAATCAATGCCGCTTGCGCACTCGCTCCATTGGAAATCGCTGTTGCTGCATCTAAATCATTCGGAGATGTTTCTTCTAAAAAACCACATCTACTCATGAACAAACTGATAATGAGCAAACTATATATTTTTAAAATTTTCATAATTTTTGATATTAAAATAATTTAAAACTTAATATTCGCACCGATTAAAATCGTTCTTGATTGCGGATACGCGCCAAAATCTACGCCCGCAGTACGGTCGCTCGAACCGCCATTCGATGAAACTTCTGGGTCAAAACCTTTGTATTTGGTGAAAACATATAAATTTTGTGCCTCTACATAAAGGCGGACATTTTCAATGATTTTCAATTTTTTAAACGTATAACCCAAATTTACATTTTGAATCCGCAGAAAAGAGCCGTTTTCAATGTATTGAGATGAATTTTGTGCATAATTCTGATTCACAAAAGAAGCCCGCCCGTATTCAGCTACATCACCCGGTTTTTTCCAACGATTTAAAACATTTTTGGTATTATTCGCATAAATCGAACCGACACCGCCATCATTGCCATAACCTAAATTCTCCGTCGTACTCCGCATGATGTTATAAACTTGATTGCCAGCCACATATCTCAAAAAGATGTTTAAATCAAAATTTTTATATGAAACGCTATTCGTCAAGCCGCCAAACCAATTCGGTTGCGCTTGACCAATGATTTGAGAATCATTTAAATCAATCACGCCATCTTTATTGAAGTCTTCAAATTGCACATCACCCGTTTGTGGATCCACACCCAAATATTTCAACCCGTAAAAAGAGCCAATCGGCGCACCAATCCGCAAAATATGGGTTGCTTCCAAATCATTAAAAGCATTCAAATATACATTGTCTCGACTCCAACTTTTGATTTCATTTTTAACATAAGTTGTGTTGAAATTAACGTTCCATTTCCAATCAGCTGTTTTTAAAAGAGTCGTTGTTAGGTTCAATTCCGCGCCGATATTTTGAACCTCACCATCATTTTGCGTCACTGTCGAAAAACCTGTCGTGCCTCTAACAATGTTCTCACTTAACAAACGCGTCTTATTTGACTTGAAAAACTCAACAGAACCACTCATTTGTCCGCCTTTTACCTCAAAATCAACCCCTAAATTCAACATTGTGTTGACCTGCCAAGACAAATTCGGGTCTGAAAGATTCCGAATCTGAATGCCCGATTGTCCATTATATTTGGACGGCATATAAAACGTTTTGTTTTGAAAATCACCAATTTCTTGGTCGCCCGTCAAACCATAACTTGCCCGTACTTTCACATCTGTAAACAATTTGTTGGTATAAAACGGTTCTTGACTCACGCGCCAAGCCACCGAAGCCGATGGAAAATAACCAAATTGATTGTCTTTCGGAAACCGCGAAGAGCCATCCGCCCGCAAGGTTGCCGTCAACAAATACCGTCCCGCATAATCATAATTCACCCTGCCCAAAAAAGACAAAAGCGAAAACGCACTGCCCGTAGAAGTTGCCGCCGAAATGGTCGCAGCACTCGAAATGCGCTCCAAACCGCCCGGAGGAAAACCTTGACCTGTCGCGCTGGAGCGTTCAATTTGCGTTCTTTGTTCCGTAACACCGCCCAAAAACGTCCAACTATTTTTACCAACAGTTGTGTTATAGGTTAAAATATTCTCATTCAACCAAGTCAAATTGCGAAAAACAGCCTCATGTGCTTCCCCACCGACCGCAGAAGCATCCGAAGTCAATGCCGATTTGTATTGATTATCAAACGACATGGCAACATCCGCAGAAAAGGAAGTTCTGAATTTTAAGTTTTTAGCAATATTATATTCGCCATAAACCGTTCCTAACAACCGATTTCCTGTTGTAAAAGCGCGAATTTCTTTTGCCGATTTGACAGGATTATCCGAAAGCCAACTGGATTCATAGTTTTCAAACATCGAATACGAACCATCCGCTTCATAAACAGGCATGAACGGAGACGCGCCCAAAGCATTCGTAATCGTTCCCGTGTAAGTATCATCATTGAAACTACGCCGATTTTTAGAATAGGTCGCACTGATATTCGCACCAATCGTGAAATTATCAGATACATTGTGGTCTAAATTCAACCGATAATTGAATCGTTTGTAAAAATTTTCAATCACAATCCCGTCTTGACTGAAATAACCTGCACTCGTGAAAAAACGGGTTTTATCATTCCCTCCGCGCATCGAAAATTCAGTATTTTGAATCGGAGCCGCCCGCGTCACGGAACGCAACCAATCCGTATTCGGACTTTTTGCTACCTCAAAACCCAATAAAGGCTCCGTCAAAACGCTTGGGTCAAAATCGTCGCCAAATATTCTACGGTCTTTATTGTATAACGCCAAATCATTTTTCCTGCCTTCTTCCACTAATTCGCGCATTTCAGCAGAAGACATAAACTCAATCATCCGCCCCACTTGTTGAGTACCTGTGTAAGTATTCAAACTAATCTCGGTTTTGCCCGCTTTTCCGCGTTTCGTGGTGATTAAAACGACTCCATTTGCCGCCCGCGCGCCGTAAATCGCTGCCGCAGACGCATCTTTCAAGATTTCGACGCTTTCGATGTCATTCGGATTGATGTCCGAAACCGAACTCAGCGTCTGACCCGAACCCGTCGATTTTCCCTGCAAATCAAAAGAAGTCGAAAGCGCGGATTGACTCTCGCTCAACAACGGAATCCCATCGACGACATAGAGTGGTCCGTTATTGCCGCGCACATTGACCAACATCCCAGCCCCAGGCGTGCCAGACGGAACCGTGACATTCATGCCCGAAACCCGCCCTTGAATGCTGCCCGCCAAATTGGAAACGGGTTGGTCTTTAAAATCCTTGTTTTGAATGGACGTAATCGCGCCCGTAATCTGGCTTTTTTTCTGCACGCCATACCCAACAACGACCAATTCACTGACCAAAGTGGCTTGTGGTTGCAAGATGACATTGATTAATTCCCTGCCATTGACCTCAATTTCTTGTTCTTTGTAACCAACGTACTTAAAAACAAGGGTCACATTCGGTTTCACGTTGATGGAATATTTGCCAAAAACGTCTGTATTGACCCCAGAAGAAGTCCCTTTGACGATAATATTTACGTCAGGCAAGGTCTCGCCTGCGTCCGCTTCAGTGACCGTACCCGTCACAACAATCTCTTGCGCTATCAAAGGGTTTGAAAAGCACAGAAATCCAAATAACATTTGGCGTATTAGATTTTTTTTCATACAAAACATCGTGTTGTTTATATCACAAAATCAATTAATTGGCGGCAAGATAGTGAAAATATTGTTTTTGAATTTGTTTTTTTTTAACACATAGTTCACATAAGGGGACATAGAACACATAGGGGCAATTGTTGCTATGTGTCCTATGTCCCCTTATGTGAACTATGTGTTTTAAGAATTTAAAATGCCGCACTTATCCCCAACAAAAAATGAGTGCCTGCTTACAATTGTTGCTATGTGCCCTATGTCCCCTTATGTGCCCTATGTGTTTTAATAATTTAAAATGCCGCACTTATCCCCAACAAAAAATGAGTGCCTGCTTACAATTGTTGCTATGTGCCCTATGTCCCCTTATGTGAACTATGTGTTTTAAGAATTTAAAATGCCGCACTTATCCCCAACAAAAAATGAGTGCCTGCTTACAATTGTTGCTATGTGCCCTATGTCCCCTTATGTGAACTATGTGTTTTTTAAAATGCCGCACTTATCCCCAACAAAAAATGAGTGCCTGCTTGCGGAAAATAACCCATCAAATGATAGGTATTTTGGGATTCGGCTCTTGCCGTTAGGTCATCAGGGCGCGGGTCATAACCTGCTGATGTAAACCGATAAATCCAAGCATTGCTACTAAATTTTTGATTTAAAAGATTATTAATCAATAATTTAAACGTTAAATTTTTAATTTTATAAAAATGCGTATTATAAAAAATCTTTAAATCCGTTTGTTGATACGCCGCTAATAGCGCGTTTGGATTATTGGTATTATCCACATATTGTGGTCCGACGTATTTGTGTTGGAGTTGTACGCTGAACTCATGGTTTTTATTTTTTATAACATCATAATTCAATATCAAATTGCCAATAGCATTGGGCGAAAAAGCTAAATTCGTTGTGCCATGTGCCAACGTATCTTGTCCACCAGTATCCCAATTATCTCGATATTCGGTAAAATTCAATGTTTTATTCGTTGAAAACGAAGCATTTGCACTGATAGATAATTTTTCAATAGGTTTCCAATTCATTTCTAATTCGAGTCCATTGCGGTAACTTTTTGGCACATTGGCGCGAATCGGATTCCCTACATCATTGATTTGCCCTGTCAAAACCAATTGATTATTATAAAACATATTATAAAAATTGGCTGATATAAAACCATTGTTTATCAAATATTTATAACCAATTTCGGTATTTAATAATCGTTCTGACTTGGGCAATTCGGCTCTCCGCGCTTCCACCAAATCATCTCGACTCGGCTCCCGATTGGCAACCGCAAAGGAACCATATAGTTTAGATTTTTCACTTGCGTAAAACAAACCAACTTTTGGATTGAAAAAAGCATATTTCACTGATTTTGCCAAATCCCGTTGATTTTTGTCCAAACCTTCCAAATGATAATTGACTAATCTGCCTTGCAAATCTAAAAAAGCATTCCATGTATCATTGAGTTGATAATTGCCTTTTAAATATAAGTAAGATTCCAATTTATTGGATTGATTTTGATAAAAACGCACAGGTGGTTGCGCAGGATTCCGCACCACATTAATAACTTCGCCAAAATGATTGCCAATATAAACATTTGCGCCTGCACTGAGCATCGCGTTTATTTGCTCCCCTTTCATCGCTTGATTATAAATCAATCCTGCAAAATGATTGTCTAACCACAAGCGGCGTACTAAATCACTTTTCGTAATCGTATCATTCCCAATGATATATGGTTTAGGTAAATTATAATTTGATAATTTTTGATTGGCTTTGTATTGTTCATAAAACCCGAAACCGCGTGTGTAATGTACCGAAACGCTTTGCGCAATGCCTTCTTGGGTTTGTTGAGTCAGGTGTGCATGCACATGCGTCTGCCGATAATTATCGACTTGATTCGGATACGGTTCGCCTATTTTTTCCGTTCCTTCGATGTTGTAACGGCGTAAGGAATCAATGTTGATATATTGCGCAGGCACGCCAGACCATGCTTGTTGCGTGACTTCATGTCCACCGAAAGCCTTGATTTTCAATGTCATACGCGGTGTGAAATAAGTACCTGCGACATACCAACTTTTCAAATCCGAAGCAGAGCGTTGTAAATAACCATCACTATTGATTTTGGAAAAACGAGCATTGAAATAAAATTTATCTTTTAAAATCCCAGACTGATAATTCAACCCATGCTTCTGACTATTGAACGAACCAAAATTCCCATCATAACGCAATGATTTGGTTTTCAATACTTTATCTGTTGCCAAATTGATAGTTGCGCCAAAAGCGCCAGCCCCATTCGTGGAAGTACCGACCCCGCGTTGAACCTGAATTTGGTCTGTGGAAGCCGCAAAATCGGGCAAATCGACCCAATAAACGTTTTGCGATTCAGCATCATTCAACGGAATCCCGTCAATCGTCACATTGATTCGAGACGCATCCGTGCCGCGAATCCGCAAACCCGTGTAGCCAAAACCGATACCTGCGTCTGAAGTTTCGACCACCGAAGGCGTTGTACGCAACAAATAGGGAATATCTTGACCAAAATCTTGGCGGCGGAGGGCAGGTGCGTGAAGGTCTGTCCGCGTAATAGGCATTTTTTCAGAGGCAAAAGTGGCGGAAATCGTCACCGTTTTCAATTCGAGCGTATCCAATAAAGAACCGTTTTGAGTCCAAGCAAGGACAGGAAGGCAAGTACAAACAAGGGTTTTAAAAAAAATAGACATAATAATTGATTGGTATTTAAAAACGAATTTTCGCAAATAAGGAGTTGATTTGCTTCATGTTACGTATTATGATACCTGATAATGTAGCATAGTTTGAATTGGGATTTTTAAGATTTTAAGGATGATGATAGGATTATTTTTCAGGATTAAAAACCCTAAAAATCAATCCTATCATCCCCTTAAAAATCCCAAAAATCCTAATTCAAACCGTTACTCGCATCCCTTAGCAGCATTACCTGCTCAGGTTCGGTGGGTATCATCTCAGCCGCTTTGAACAGCACCCCAATTGAGTAGCGCAAAGGTACAATTAATTATTGAATATAAGTAGTTCAATTGAAAGAACCGATCCAAAAGGTCGGCGAGGTTGCAACCTCGCCGACCTTGGTTCGATACGAATACACTGATTATCAATTATTTACGTTTTGATAGTTTATTTCAAATCAACTACCATGCTCGCCCTTATTTCGGGTCTAATGCTTTCGTCAATCGGAACGTCAAATCTTGCAAATGATACCGCGTCATTTTATCAGACGCGCCTGACGCACCACCGATTTCCGATTTCAACTCATTCAAATGCCCCCGAATCATGGATACAATATCAGTTTTTTTCGCATCCACAGGAGTCGGAATAATCGTTCCGGGGAATGAAAAACCACCGGAAGGCGGTGGGCTTGTCGGATTTAGGATACTTAACAACCGTTCTACATAAATTTTTTGCAAATTTCGACGATAATTATCAATCGGTTGACGCGTCCGCAACTCCGACCAAATGCCATTTTTCATATCGGTAAAAAAATTATCCAACGAATAATTATTGGCATTCTGCGAAGACGATTCAATCAAACGTTGCATTCTATCTTCATTGAAAAGGCTCGTCAACGTCGATTCCTGAATGCTGCGCACCATGTCAACGCCTTGGTCGGGACGCAAAACGGTCAAAATGGTAGGGTCAATCAACCATTTCGGCGTTTCAAACAACTGTTTTTGCAAAAAACGAACCGCATCGCGTTGTAAATTAGCAGGCGTAACCTGATAAACGGCTCCTGCTTGGTCGGTCGTTTTCGGCGTATCATAAATGCCGCCCACATATTTCGTCACATGCCCCATGTATCGACGGAATTGCCCAACCACATTACCGAAACCTTCCCGCAAACTTTCATAATCCATCCCTTTTTCCTTCGTCCACTCAGGCAATTGCGGCAAAATCCGTTTCAAATTTTGAATCCCATAATCGGATGCCAACATCGCATTATCACCCAAATCTTCCGATTGCGTGCGCGGGTCATACGGATGTACCTCCGTGATGAAATGCAAACGCGGATTTTTTTCTACTTTTTCCAAAATCCATTGATTCAAAATTTGGTGGTCTTCCTGCGGAGTCGTTGTTCCATAAATCGGTTTATAACCCCACTCAATCGCCCACTTATCGTAATCGCCCACACGCGGCACCAAATCCGTCACACTATCTTGGGGTTGCGCAACATAGTTAAAACGAGCGTAATCCATAATCGACGATGTATGACCATTTTGCGCACAAAAATGCTTATCCCGCATTTTTTCAACAGGCGTTGCAAACGATGCACCATGATTATGACGCAAACCAAGCGTATGCCCGACCTCATGCGCCGCCACAAAACGCATCAATTCGCCCATCAACGCATCATCAAATTGGTTTTTACGCGCACGCGGATCCACCGCACCCACCTGAGTTTGATACCACGAATGCAATAATTTCATAATATTATGATACCAACCAATATGACTTTCCAAAATTTCCCCACTACGCGGGTCATGCAAATTCGGACCATAAGCATTTTCAATGTCCGACGCAAAATACCGAATCGCCGAAAAACGCGCATCTTCCAAACTCATCGTAGAATCTTTTTCAGGGAAATCTTTTGCCTGAATCGCATTTTTCCAACCCGCTTGTTCAAACGCTTTTTGCCAATCTTCCACGCCTTGCTTCAAAAACGGTCTCCATTTGACAGGCGTTGCAGGGTCAATGTAATAGACAATCGGTTTGGCAGGTTCAATCAATTCGCCTTTTTGTTGCAAAGCAGCATCTGCTGCATTTTTCGCTTCCAACCGCCAACGCACTGCAAATTCTTGGTCTTCCGTTTGTTGTAATTTTTCATCATACACCGTATAACCATTCGCAAAATAACCAACACGTCTATCATACAAGCGTTTACGCATAGGTATTTTAGGTAATAATATCAGAGAAGTATTCACTTCCATCGTCACAGCACCTGCAATTGCACCACCCGGAAGCGTAACGGATGGCATCGGACTTGGTGGACCGAAATTGGGCATCGGCGGCGTAACACCATAGGTTTTCGTCGCTTTAATTTCGGTATTCAACGGAAACGTTCTAATCCCTTCCACAAAACTGCGGTCAGCTTGAATGCCCGTCATTTTATAAACCGTTTTCATAAAATTATTCATCGACAAAACGGCATTATCGCCCGCAAAAAAATCCGTAACATCAATCACCGTCGCTTTCCCTGTACTATCTTTTTTATACGCTTTCGCCTCAAAAGCAGCTGCAATCGGGTCCACATTCGAGTTGCGCACCGCTTTGTAAAGCGGCGTTGTCGAATCCGCACTCACATTGACATACGCGACAGCCCGCATAAACACTTTATCCACGCCCCCTTTTTCAAACCGCAAAATTTGTCGATTAAGCTGCTCACCACCATAACCCGCGCCTGTCGGCGTGCGCACAAAACGCGTACTTGCCAACATTTCACGCCCCAACAATGAATCTGGAATCTCAAAAAAATACCTATCGTCTAATTTGTGGACAATAAAAAGCCCTTTACTCGTTTTAGCCTTATCCGTGATGACCTCTTTATACGGTTTGACATTGGATTTGGCAGTTGCAGCAGGCGGATTTGGCATGCCCGAAGGCGGTTTCAGCGCAGGAATCGGAGCTTTTTGCGCAGTAGAAGGCGTTTGGCAACCATACCAAAGCCCCACAGTGGTCAAAAGAACGGTTGTGAAAGAGAATTTAATCATACTTTGTCGAAAAACATTAATGAAATAAAATATTTGAATCAGGTAGGACTTACGTAAAGTCCCCCATTTTAGGGGGACTTTACGTAAGTCCCTTTAAAGTTACAAATTTAAAAAAGTTTCAAATGAATTTATAATTTCATGCTACACTCATGCCTTTTTAATTAAAATCAATGGGTTTTTTGATGAAAATAATTTGTGGCATCGAAATCATGCTATTCACCTATTCCAAACAGCCCCTTGATTTTCCCAATCAATTGGCTCAAAAACAACCCGAAGCATGGGCAAACTATGGAAGGCGATGTAGATAATTGGGAAGAATATCGTGCTTGCTTGACAGGCGGTATTCTAATTAGGAACCGCAAAAATCTTAATCCATTCAACTTGCTGCGGAAATTTGCAGGATTTGAGCAATTGGGAAGCCACTTTCAACGGCAGACCCCTCTTGACAGATTGGACATACTTGGGTAGGACAAAAACCTAATGCAACGTGCCGCAAGTATCAAACTTGCGGCACGTTGCATTAATCCTAATTTTATTTGCGCCCGCCAAATCCTGGACACCGCAAATTGCCAAAGTACCGAACTAAACCGATTTGTAAAAATAAATAGGAGTCATTATCTTTGCCATTGCCGCGCTGCCGCCCTGTTTGATTGATGATTTTTTCATCCACAGGTAAAGAACGGTCGGATAAAGCAACTGCAATTGGTCCTCGCAATTTCAATAAATCATTTTTATTGGCATAAACGGTACTAACATCATCCAAATAATCACTATATAATCGGCGATTGCTCAATTCAATATTCAAACTCCAAATAGGCGTAATATCGACTTTGACTCCACCGCCATAGGCTAACGCGCCTTGAGACGAATAGTATTCATCCCCTCGAAATTGTCCTTCTGTCCCCATACCGCGCAAAGAATACCATTTATCATCCAATTTCGCTTGAGGATTGGAATAGTAAATGCTGAAACCTGCAAACAAATAGGGCGTGAAAAACTCTTCCCGAGAACCATGATTGTATGGCAAAAAATTAAATTCAAGCTGCGCCGTTCCATCAAAAATCGGCGATTTAAAACTTAAATTCCTATTTTTTTCAAATTCATTTTTAGAATTGGCATCATCCGCACTGATATTGCCATAGTTGAGCGACATTTTGGCACAAAGACGGTCATTGAAATTGAAACGACCTATCGCACCTAAGGCTAATCCGGGGTGCATGAAATTGAAACTTGTGTTCAAATCTCCAAAATAGTGGGCTGTACCAAGCCAGCCGCCAACTTCCCAACCTCGTTGTGCAGAAAGCGAGGTCGATGCGGCGGTGCAAAGTGCCGTTAATGCAAATGCTGTAAAAAGGTTCTTTTTCACTGTAATTGAGCGATTTTATCGGTGATTATAAGGCGTTGTTTTGGCTTTTAAACGCAAGCCAAAAACGATTTGGTATATTTGTTAAAAGTATTTTTAGGGTAATTGTATAAGATGTATAAATTTAAATATGTAAAATGCTGATTATTAATATTTTAATTTTAAAAACAAGATCCAAAATAGTGAAATGAGTATGAGTCGTTTTGGGGTTTATTAAAATAAGTCGCTCCATTTAAATAATCAACAACAACGTTTGGAGGGTTTCAAACCCTCCAAACGTTCTACTATCTTGAAAATCAATCTTTTAGGAAATATCCATTGGGGGCGATTTTTTCATTTCAACTACTTATACTTTGCATCGAGTGTTTTTGCGATACAATGGGAACACGGATGACGCGGATTGGGCGAATGTTCACGGATTTTTCCTGAATTTTAAAAAAATCCGTGCGAATCCGCCCAATCCGCGTCATCCGCGTTCCAATGGTATCCAAAAACACCCGCCGCAAAGTATAGAACCTGTTTTTTGAACTTGAATTGGACTCCAAGTTTTTAAAAAAAGGTTCTATTTTAAACCTTTTTCATCAAAAATAGGATTTTAACACATAAAAATTTTTCTAAAATGGTAATGTTGCATATCTTTACCGTCATTAATCGAAATTGATGTACATGTCGCAAGCGATACCTTATATTTTAATAGAAACACAAGATGATTTGGATGATTTTTATCTCGAAAATAAAAATGTAACCCAATTAGCTTTTGATACGGAGTTTGTCGGAGAGAAACGATATTACACGTTACTTTGCCTCGTTCAAGTGGCAACCGAACACGGCTTTTATTTAATAGACTCGTTGAAAGTCAAAGACTTACGCCCATTTTTGCGGTTGTTGGAAGATCCTTCAATTTTGAAAATTACCCATGCTGGGGAGAATGATTATCGGCTGTTGTATCAAAATTTTGAAACAGTGCCGCAAAATATCTTCGATACCCAAGTCGCCGCAGGCTTTCTGGGATACGGTTATCCCACTTCGTTTATGCGTTTGGTGGAAGGCGAGTTGGAAGTCCGATTGGACAAAGGCTATGCTGTGACCGATTGGGAAATGCGTCCTTTCAAGAAAAAACAATTGGAATATGCGTTAAATGATGTCTATTATTTGAACGATTTGTATCTGCGCCTATCGGCTCAATTGCAAAAAGCGCAGCGATTGAATTGGGCTTTGTCCGAAATGAAATATTGGGAATCCCCCCAATATTACGAGCGCGACCCTGACCATGAAGCCTTATCCAGTACGTTGATGCGGGATTTGCGGGTGCATAAACAAGTTTTTCTACTCCGCATCTATCGGTGGCGGCGCGATGAAGCAGAACGAAAAAATTATTCCAAAGATATGATTTTGCCTGCAAAACTCATTAGCCCGCTTTTGAAAAATATGGATGCTGGAAAACAGACGCTCTTAGACAACCGAACGATTCCCAATAACGTCATAGAACAACATTGGGAGCATTTATGCCGCCTTAGCAAAGGTAAACCGACGCAAAACGAATTGGATACCTTGAAAAAATTGCCTCAAACGGTCAATACCACTGCTAAACAGGATATTTCGGGCGAATTATTACACGTTTTGGTCAAATACAAATGTGCAGAAAGTGGCATCGCCTCTTCCTTGGTTTTCCATAAATCGGACTTAATCTATGCGCAACCAGGCGAAGATATTTTTACTGAAGGCGATAATGATTGGCGGAAAGCCTTTTTAGGGACCGCTTTGACGGCTTTATTGAATCGGCGCGGCGAGTTGAAAGTGCAAATGGATGGCAATCAAATCACCCTCACCATGAAATAAATGGCTTGAAAACGAAAAAAATACCGATATTTTAAAAAAATATATTTTAATATTAAAAAATATCGGTACAAATCTTTAATTTTGGAAAAAATTATAAATATCCATTAAATCTGATATTGATTTATAACAAACATCTACGCTAATGAAGCATTATTTTACTCTCTTGATGTCGTTGCTCATCAGTTCGTTGGCGTTGGCGCAACCCGTCAATGACGACCCTAACGGAGCTATCCCTTTACCTATATCAACGTCGCCCGCGACTTGCCCGACGACGGTTTATACCAATGTAGGGGCGACACCAACGCCTGATGCCTTAGTGGGAACAGGGTTCAACTCGCCGAGTTGCTATCAAAATCCGAGTGCAGGTTTCAATTTTACGGTCACTCGGGATGTTTGGTTCAAATTCACGGTGCCAGCGTCCGCTACCTTGACTGATTATGATATTTCATTGAAAAAAACAGTCGGTAGTACCATTACACAATTGGCTTTGGCAGTGTATCGGGGTACGCCGCCACCGTCTGCTACCTTAGACCAAATAGCTTGCGAAATTGGGGCAACCCTTGGTACACCCGAAATTGTGGGAACGGTTGCCAGTCTTACGCCGGGCGATACGTATTACGTTCGAGTCGATGGTCTTGGCGGTAGTGGGGTGGGTTCTGGGGGCGATTTTACCCTTTGTGTGCGCCCTGCCAATCCGATTTATTATATTGGTCGAGGCATTGTAAGCAGTGGCGTAGCAAGTGGTACGTTGTATGACTGGGGTGGGCCACTCATCAGCCCAAGTCAACCGGGCAATTATAATACAACAGATGATTACGTTTTCCGAATCAATCGCCCCAGTGCAGGTTGTTTGGAAATCGTAGTAGATAGTTTGAGCATTACAGGAACGGGTGTTTTGCGCATCATTGACGAACTTTCGGGTGATACGATTGATAATATTCGGGGCAATGCGAATGGAGCAACTGCCATGCGGTTTCAAGTGGCTTCTGGACAGATTCGCATTGAATTTAAAGCCAATGGCGTATTATCCACTGGTTTTAAACTCACTTGGCAAGCCTTAGCCAATTGTACGGCGGTGCCAACAACTTGTGGTGCGCCGCAAATGATTACCTTACCTTTCTCGGCTAATAATCAAACAACTTGTACGGATGAATTGCGCGGTGTCGTATCGGGTCCTTGCGGAACGCCAGCCACTTGGCAAGGGCGAGATAGAATTATTTCCTTTACGTCCACAGGGGCGCAATGTGTGCGAGTAGCAGTGGGCGGTTTCAATCTTGGTGGAATGGGCGTAGGCTTGTTCAGAGGTTGTCCGTCTGCGGGCAGTGTTTCGAGTTGTGTAGCGACAGGCGCGGCAAATGCGGTTGGCGATACGGTTCAAATCCGAAATGCTCGATTGGAATTACCGGGAACCTATTATGTCGTGATTTCACGAGCAAATGGTTGTACGAATTATAATGTGATTATTGATACCGTAAGTTGTTTAAATGTGTTGCCGAATGCAGGGACGTGTGAAAACGCCTTGTCTTTGAACGATTGTAGCAATACAACGCCTTCGGATGTGCAACTTCAAATGGGATTAGGGGTGCCGCCGTTGGCAAATCCTACGGGTAATGTGAATGCAGGTTGTGTAATTGGTTACGGAGCCTTGCCTGCTAATGGGTATCGAATGGCGTATTTCTTTTTCAGAGCAGGAGCGAATGGTAAATTTGCCTTCACGGTGCGTCCGAATGTCATCCCTGCGGTGGGAACGGATATCGACTTCAACGTTTGGGGACCGATTGATAATCAAGGAGATATGTGTAATTTTATTTCCAATAATCGTCCTGTGCGCAGTTCGTATGCAGTGGAAGGTGCAGGCGTTCAGTTCCGAACGGGTTTGACCGATACCTTGAATCCAGACCCCTCTTTATCGGGTTTTGGTGCGGCATTGCAGGTTATTCCGCAAGATACAGCCGATTGCGCTCCTGGTGCGACCAATGATGGGATTGTAAGAGCCTTGCCAGTGATTGCGGGCAAATATTATATGGTGTTTTTGAATGATTTTAGAGGTGGTTTTGCAACAACAAACGGAGCGCGTTTGGATTTTAGTGGCACTTCGCCGAATGTCTTGGCTCCATCTGGAGACCCTGCATCGGCTTTGACCGTTACGCCAGCAGATACGATTGCGTGTCCGGGTAGTACGATGCAATTTAGAGCTACTGGTGGAGTACGTTATGCATGGAGTCCGCCGAATACCTTAGATACCGCCGTGATTGCCACTCCAAGAGCGACTTTTGCAGTAGCTGATACGACTTATTCCTACCAAGTGCAGATTCAAGGGACTTGCCGTCAAGTTTCTCGGAGTGTGAATGTAGCTATTTTTGGTTTGCGCAAGCCAAATGATGAAACGGTTTGTCTTGGACAACGGTTGCAATGGAATGTTGGACAACGTTATAATCGGGCAGGGGTGAGTTATGTGTGGAGTGCTTCTTCGGGTGCTGCTGGCATGAGTCAATTGGATGTAACCAATCCAAGTGCGGTTAAATTTTTATCTGCAACACCCGGTACGCATACTTATACGGTGCAATTGATTACACCCGTTTGTACTTTATCGCAATCCTTTACGATTACTGTGACAACTGGTTTAGCACCTATTTATAGTTTGATTCCAAGTAAAAATATTTGTATTGGTACGCCTGTGACCATTGGTCCAACGAGTGTAACCGTAGGTACGAGTTTCAATTGGACGGCGCAAAGTGACCCTTACACGAATGCGACTCAAAATCCAACGGTGAATCCGCCTTCGACCTTGCGATATTACGTTTTATTGACAAGTGCCGTTTGTCCAACAGGGGTGCGGGATAGTGTGGATGTGAATGTTTTCCGTCCTGCCAATACCGTATTTCCAATGGACTCTTTTAGTTTATGTCAAAATGACTCCATTCGGTTAGGTGCTACACCACCTCAAACGGGCGTTTCCTTCCGGTGGACACCCGCATTAGGTTTGAGCAATGGGCGGGACACCTTGCCAAGTCCAATGGCTGCTGCCGCAAATGGGTTGAATACCTACCGCTTAACCGCAAGTACAGGCGGAGGCGTTTGTACCGTGACGAAAGATATTAAAGTTTATGGTAGAGATTATAAATTGACTTTGCCCGATACGACTTTATTCTGTACGTCCTCCGATACATTGCGCATCAAAGCAAATCCATTGAATCCTGATACGTATAAATTGGCTTGGACATGGCGGAAAGTCGGCAGTCCAGTCGTATTGCGCGATACGCAAGTGAGCTTATTGCACCAACCGCGTTTTGCAACCCAATATATTGCGACGTTAAATTTGAATGGTTGTCGCAAGACAGATACGACTTTGGTATTAGTCGATTCATTGCCTTATTATACAGGAATTGTTCGAGATTCTAATAAAACATCGTATTGTCAAGGCGAGATTATCATTTTGAAAACAACGCCTGCTTATGACCCGATTTTCTTCCCACGCATGACTTCTACATGGTCACCAGGACGTAATTTGTTGACAGACAGCACTTTATTTCAAATGGTGATTGTGGCAGATACGCCTTCTTTGAAATATTATCGGACGATTAAAAATGGTGGATGTTTGCGCAAAGACAGTGTGCAAGTGACGGTCGACCCAGTTCCTGATATGAAAATCACGGGACCTACTTCGATTTGTCTTGGTGAAACGATTGATTTAGCGGCAACGCTCAATAAACCGATTCCACCAGTAGATGTATTTGAATGGCGCGGTACAGGTACGAATAACCCATCTGTTGGGCGACTTTTCTCGTATTTGCCCACTGCAACAGGCTCTTACAAGTATCAATTGAAAGGAAAACCGACTTCGGGTTGTGCAGGATTGTTGGATTATACGGTATTAGTTAAACCTTATCCGTCGATTCAAAAACCAGCAGTACCCAATATTTGTCCGAATGGAAGCATTCTTTTAAATTCAACTTTCCTACCGGGTACGATATACAGTTGGACAGGACCAAGTTTCACATCCGCATTAGCGCAACCGACCGTTACACCAACAGTTGATAACGCAACATATGTGGTCAATATGGATTTGGCAGGTTGTAAAAAAACGGATTCAGTCAAAGTGACGACAGCGCGAGCGACTTTAACGCTTTCTCCAGATGTCAGCATTTGCCAAAATACGAATACAACTTTGACCGCAACTGCGACAACCACCGTAGGTTCTGGCAGTTATTCATGGACTCCATCAGGCTCTTTGACGGGCGCGAATACCGCAACTCCTGTCGCTTCACCTGCGGATACAACGACTTATTCATTGGTTTATACGTATGGACCGGGTTGTGTTTTACCTGCTAAAACGGTGAAAGTCAGTGTGATACCGAATTTTACGGTTAAAATCGTGCCACCACAAGATTCGTTTAATTTGAAATTAGTGAATGAAGGCGACCCGATTGCCTTCACCTCTACCGTCACAGGCAATGCACCGGGAGCAACGTATTCATGGGCAGAAAATGGAAAGGATATTGGTACCGCAAATGCCGTTTCTTCCAAATTGCTCGCTCCGAATAATGAATATGTCAATGGACAAGAGGCTTCAGGTTACAAATTGGTCGAATCAACCGTGAAAAATGGCGTGATGACCTACAAATTGACGGTGAAATCAACGAATGGCTGTTCGGCAACGAAAGAAGTGGCGGTTCGGTTGAGACATCCGAGATTAGCGTATCCGAATGCGTTTACACCGAATGGCGATACAGTCAATGCTGGTTTCCGTTTGATTTTCTCTGGACTTGAATTTTTCAATCCGATGGATCAGAATCCGCGTTTATACAAGGGCAATATCCAAATCGTTTCAGTCGGCGTTTACAGCCGTTTGGGTGCGAAAGTATATGAAGAAACGAATGTAACGACTTTAAATACAACGAATTATGCCGGTTGGAATGGTAATTTGAATAATGAAGCGACGAAAGAATTGCCATCCGATTCTTACGTTTATATTATCAAAATCATGTTACCTGATGGCAGTACGAAAGTCATTAGTGATGAAGTCGTGTTAGTCCGTTAATAGGAATAACTGAAATTAATTATATCAAAAAATGCTTGCGTCTGTAGTCTGAATAGGATTATTGGACGCAAGTTTTTTTAAAAAATCAAGTAAATCCAAGTTTATATGAAAAGCATTCAAATTTTTATTTGTTTAATCTTTTTGGCAGGTAATGTAGTTGCGCAAAGCGATTCGACCGCCCATTTTCCCGTACAAGGGCTGTGTGGCATGTGCAAACAACGCATTGAAAGAGGCATTCTTGGCAAAGGCGTGAAATATGCCAATTGGAATGTGGAGCGTAAAATCTTGACCGTCGTTTATAAAACAGCAAAAATCAATTTGCAGGGAGTGCATGAACGCGTAGCTGCGTTAGGTCACGATACCGAACTTGTAAAAGCAGACAACAAAGTGTATGATAAATTGCATGGCTGTTGCAAGTATCGCGCTGAATGAATAAAGTTGCACAACGTTTGGAGGGTTTGAAACCCTCCAAACGTTATACTACTTATCACAAAATTTGCAAACAAACGGGAGTCATTACCACACTTTTTTGCCCTGTCGGTTTTAATAAACCATCGACTCCAATCGAAAACGCAACGACATTATCCGAATTTTGATTGGCAACCAATAACATTTTTCCATCATTTGTAATCTCAAAATAGCGCGGAATCGCTCCTTGTGTCGCTTCATTGCCTATCAAAGTCAATTGCCCATTTGCCTCTATTTTGAAAATAGCAATGGAATTATGTCCTCGATTGGAACTATAAACAAATTTGCCATTAGGATGAACAGCGATTTCAGCCGTCGTATTTTGCCCTTTAAAATCCTTTGGCAAAGTGCTAATTGTTTGAATTTCAATAAGTTGTTTATCCGTAGCGGCAGCATCATACGTGTACACATTGACCGTCGAATTTAATTCATTGGTAACATAAGCAAATTTGCCATTAGGCGTAAGCGCAATATGTCTTGGACCCGCCCCTGCTGCGGTGGAAATGCTTTTGCGATTGGTCAATTGTCCTTTGGGATTTAATTGGTAGGTAAAAACCTTATCCGCGCCTTTGTCCACCACCCAAACGGCACTTTGATTGGGCTGTACCACGATTTGATGCGCCCAAGCCTGCCCCATACTATTGCGCTGCATGCTCAACGAATCGGTCAATCCGCCATCTGCTTTCACGCCATAACTCGCCACATTGCCCGTCGCATAATTGGCAACAAATACAAATTGACCTTTTTTATCCATTGAAATATGGCAAGGAGCAGACCCGTAACTGGATACTTCATTGATTTTCAACAACTTACCTTGTTCCAATATTTTATAGGATACGATAGTTCCAAAATGATTTGCCCGCCTGCTGCCTGCTTCGGAGACTGCATATAAATATTTTTTATCAGGCGAAATCGTCAGAAAAGAAGGATTTTCAATATCCTGTGTAGAATCAATGACCGTTAATGCGCCATTCGTGGTGTCCATCCGACAGGTGTAAATGCCTGTTGCTTTTCCATTTACAAAACCCAAGTTTTGGGTATAAGTACCCACGAAAACAAGGGGTTGTGCCGCTTTTTGCGTTGAAATGTTGGGTTTATTGGAACAACTCGTAGCAATAATGGATAAGAAAAATAGATAATTTTTCATTTGTAATAAATGGTTTAAAAAGAGCATAGAAAATGATGCAATTTTAATTAAAATATCGCAATTACCCAAAATGGGTTGAGTACTAAGCTATCAAAATGTAAATAATTGATAATCAATATATTGATATCCAATCAAGGTCGGCGAGGTTGCAAC
>JAAFJT010000060.1 GCA_013298955.1 Chitinophagales bacterium | reverse complement strand
AAATTTCGTAAATTTGAAAAATTTACGAAATTTATTGCGCACACAAAATTTCGTAAATTTGAAAAATTTACGAAATTTATTGTGTACATAAAATTTCGTAAATTTGAAAAATTTACGAAATTTATTGTGTACATAAAATTTCGTAAATTTGAAAAATTTACGAAATTGGATACAAAAAAAACTCTGCTTGTTAGATGCAAGCAGAGTCCAATGAAAAACATAAAAATACCCCTATTTGTCGTTTTCTCTTTTGTATAAATTCACAATGAAATTTCTTAAAATCTTGTACGCTGATTCGGTCTAAATGTTCTCGAAATATCGATTGTTTTGTAATTTATATCAAATTTTTTTATTATTTTAAGTTGTTTTGACGGTTGATATATTGTTAATAATTTGTTAATTCATTTATTAACATTTCAAATACAGTGCCAATTTCGGGTACAAACATACCTTGTTTCCATCTTTTAAAAATACGTTTTTTACAAAAAGCATGACAGCCTAAACGTACTTGACCTATACGTTTCGGAAACTTAAAAGTTTCCGAAACGCTGCATTTAATGGATTTTAATCCATATCCATATCCATGGAGTTTGCTATTGCATCCATTTCTGGTTGCAAAATGCTGGTCTTGGAAAATTGATTAGACAAAAGCGTTAGACTTTCAAACACAAAATCGGGCGTACAGTCCGCCTCATAAATGCTTGATTTATCCTTGATTAAGACCGTAACCATGCCTAAACGTTGTCCAAATTCAATATCTGAAGCAGAATCGCCCACCATAATTGATTTTTTGAAATCAATGGATGGAAAATCGCGTTGTGCTTGCAAGCCCATTCCTATATTGGGTTTGCGATTCGGCGGATTCGTGGCGGCAAGGTCTGGACAATGATAAATTTTATCAATACGTCCATCCATCAAATCGACGGTCTTGCGCAGGAGACGATGCAGCTCGCTCAATTCCTTTTCAGTCATCAAACCTTTGCCGATACCCTGTTGATTTGTGACAACGATTACTTTCCCAAAAATCTCGGAAAGTGCTACAATGGCTTGCGGTGTGCGCGGAAAAAAAGAAAAATCACTCCATTTGCGGACATAATCGCCTTCAATGCGCTCGTTGATAACGCCGTCGCGGTCGAGGAAAAGCGTCCAAGATGCGTCAACGATTGGAAGTTGATGTAAATTCATGGGCAGGTTGGTTATATTTTTAGTCTTAGTTGCCATAGTGGTTGATTTAGAAATAAAATTCATGAGTTTTTAAATATGATTTTCAGATACAAATTTTAGATTATAATCTTGATGCTCAAACGGTGTGTATTCAAGGTGAATTTATTATAAAAAATAAAATTTTATATATTTTCAAATTTCACGTCACAAACCTATGATTCTTCCGTATAATAAAAAGTAAGTATGTTTTTACTATTGCCATTATACGGTAATTACGGGGTAACAGTAGCTGATTTTAACATAAGTACAACCAATTTAGATACACAAAAATGAGTTTCAAGTAAGTACACAAAAAATCTTTTCAAAAGATTCCTCAAATTTCTTATTATTTTTTTTAAAATCAATGGGTTTTATTATATTTTTTAATTTCGTATTTTTTAAATCCATGATGTAATCACAAAAACATAACAAAAAAAATACAAAACTTTTTAATTTTTAGTGCATATATTCTTAATTGTTTTCCATTTTTATACATTTTTGATTTTTAAAGATGCAAAAGTCGGTGATTTTACGCAATGGTTTATAGAATGTTGCGTGTGCAGTTTGTTTTAGGTGGTGGTACTGCTTTTGCAAATTTTTTCACTTGGGGTTTTTAGTCCGCAAATAAACACAATTCGCCTGTACGGGCTTTGGCAGAATGATTTTAAAGACAGAAAAAACTTTTGATTTTTTTTTGATTTTAAGGCGGTTTAATCAAAGATACGCCGCCTTAAAATCAGATAATTTCAAAAACAGTTTTGCAATAAAACCATTTATCCAAAGTCCGTCAGGCAACTTTTGGAAGGATTTCTTCCATACGCACTGTCACAAAATGACTTTTTAAACCTAAATTGGACTACTTCTTTACTCGATTTTTGTATCAATCAAGGCGAAAGCCATTAACACAAAATCGTTTAACACAAAAATTGACAAATAATTAATTCCTAAAATTTTATATCGTTTAACCAAAGCAAATTTCCCATTTTTTTTTAGTCCCCCCAGATGGCTTTTTTCTCACAAACTATGCACTTTTTTGCGCCGCTTTTTTCTACTTGTAAAAAAGAAAAAAAAGACAACCCGTGGGCAAATCTGCACAAGTTGTGGAAAATCTAATAAGGTTCTTTTAAACTATTTAAAATAAATTCAAAAACTCTTTTTATGAAAGAATTTAACATCCGGAAACTGCTTTCGATGTTGACCGCAATCGGTATTGCTACTACTTTGTCGGCACAAAACGGGCAGTTTGATGTTCGATTTAGCGTGAAAAACGTAGATTGCGCAGCGAATAAAGTGACGATTTTAGTACAGGTCAAAGCTCGTGACGGAGCGCATACGTTTAAAATGGGTGATGCGAATTATCGTTTTGACTATGACCCCCGCCAAATTGCCAATCCAAGTATTGTTAGCCAAGAAAATTTCTCAAATCGAGTCCCTTCAAGCGACTTAAACTATGGACCGCAAAACTTAAATGGTAGCTCTGCTGGTCCAACTGTTGGAACCGTATCACTCAATACGATATATACAGGGTCAGCAGAAAGTGCGAAAGATGTCAGCACGAGTTGGATGACCGTATCGGCTATCCAATTTGACATTATTAATGCGACGGCATGTTTCAATTTGATTTGGCATGATGACCAAACCTTTCCTGTAACAGGGATGAATGAGGTCGTGCCAAGAGCAGGGGCTGTTTTTGAGTACGATTTGTATATTGTAGCGGCGGGAGGCTATTTTGGCAATTCTAATGTGTGTATTCCCAACATTTGTACGCCCATGATTGCTATGAACGATATCAATACAACGATTAAGAATATTCCTGTCATAGGCAGTTTTTTGACCAATGATATTAGTTCAAGCGCGATGACAATAACGACGACACCAATCTTCGCGCCTGCCAATGGTACGATTGTGATTAATGCCAATGGAATGTACACTTATACGCCGAATACAGGTTTTCTGGGTGAAGATAGTGTCAAATATCAAGTTTGTAACGCACAAGGCATTTGTGATACAGCGATATTGAAAATTAATATTTTAAACAATCCACCTAATGGGCCAGGCAATGATGCACCCATTGCCAATGATGATGTGGTTACTACTTTTCAGGGAGTAACAGTCACGGGCAATATCAAAGCAAATGATATAGACCCTGACGGCAATACATTGACTTTAAATCCAACGCCTGTGACTGCGCCGTTACATGGTGCATTGACCTTGAATCCTGACGGTACTTTCACGTTTATACCCGAAAATGGTTTTTATGGGACAGATATTTTCAAATATCAAGTTTGTGATAATGGTACACCTTCCAAATGTGATACTGCGACAGTTGTTATAGAAGTCTTATTGGACAATAATGGCACAGGCAATGACAAACCTTTTGCAGGAGATGACGCATTTGGCACGAATGCAAGTACAGCTATTACAGCTTCACTCGCGCCCAATGATTTTGACCCCAATGCAGGAGCTGTATTGACCTACAATACTACGCCAATCACCGCACCTGCACACGGTACGGTCACTATCAATGCCAATGGTACTTTTACTTATACACCGACCGCAGGTTATATTGGTTCAGACCGTTTTGTGTATTTAGTGTGTGACAATGGCAGCCCTTCGCTCTGCGATTCTGCTACGGCAGTGGTCACGATGTATGCTTTGCCGAATCTACCGCCTGTGGTCGTTAAATCACCTATCGTAACCGCAGAAGATTCGACAACGACTACTTGTTTTGCTATCACAGACCCTGATGCAGGCGATACACATACAGTAACCCCTTGTGGCGTACTACATGGTACTGTTACCACCACTATCAATAATATAACGCATCAATTGTGTGTTACTTATACACCAACATTAAATTATAATGGACTTGACACGATTTGTTTGATTGTTTGTGATAATGCCTTGATAAGCATGTGTGATACGGCTAAAATCCCAGTATCTGTCGCGCCCAGAAATGATAAAGCAGTGGTCAATATTACACCGCCTATGATTGCGGAAGATACTACGATTACCTTCTGTGGAGCTATTGTGGATGCGGATATAGCAGATACACATACAGTGACTCCTTGTGGGGTGCAACATGGCACAGCCACTGCAACGGTCAATAATGTATCTCATCAATTGTGTATAACGTATTCACCAACGCCGAATTATAACGGGGCTGATACCATTTGTTTGATAGTTTGCGATAATGGGTCGCCTTCTCTTTGCGATACACTCAAAGTGCCATTGGTCATTTCGCCGCGCAATGATAAACCTGTGATTGCAGACGCGCTCATTAATACGCCAGGCGATACAACGAAAACCTATTGTTTGCCGATTACAGACCCTGACGTAACAGATACACATACGGTTTCGGTGTGCGGTGCGCCCACACAAGGCACACAAGTAGGAACTATCAATAATGCAACCCATGAATTATGTGTGCAGTACACACCGAATCTTGGTTTTACAGGTCGAGACAGCATTTGTTACATTGTTTGTGACAATCAAGGCGGTTGTGATACGCTAAAAGTCGTGTTTAATGTGACTCAAAACAATCGTGCGCCAAACGCGATGAATGACATCAATAATACGATTAAAAATATGCCGACCACTGGCAATGTATTGGTGAATGACCGCGACCAAGACAACAATACCATGATAGTCAACACGACTCCGATACAAGCACCTGCAAATGGTACTTTTGTGTTGAATGCCAATGGTAATTACACTTATACACCCAATCCTACTTTTATTGGTACAGAAATCATTCGATATGCCGTCTGCGATAATGGCGCACCTTCTCGTTGCGATACCGCTACTTTGGTCATCGAAGTTCGGTCGCCATACTCAGTAGCAGGTACGAATACACCGCCTGTGATAAATGATGATAACACGAGTACGCCTGTTGGTCAATCGATTATATTGAATGTCAAAGCCAATGACTTTGACCCACAAGGGGGTACGATAGGCAATCCAACTTTAGTGGGTGCAACAGTAGGTGGTACACCTATGGTGAATGGAGATGGTACGATTACGTTTGTCCCAACACCCGGTTTTATTGGAGATGCGAGTTTTCGATACGCTATCTGTGATAATGGCACGCCACAGGCTTGCGACACAGCAACGGTGATGATTGTCGTGTATAGTACACAAGGCTTGGGAGCCAATTTGCCGCCAACCGCAGCAGATGATGCCAATACGACCTTTAAAAACACGACCTTGAATGGTACAGTAGCCGCCAATGATTTAGACCCGAATGCTGGACAATCACTGACTTATGCGTTGGTCACTTCGACCGCACATGGTACAATTACTTTGAGTTTCAATGGTTCATACATTTATACGCCCACAAGTGGTTACGTTGGACCAGACCAATTCCGATACTTGGTCTGCGACAATGGTTCTCCGGTGAAATGTGATACCGCAACCGTATTCCTAACCATTTTTGATTTCCCATGCTTCACCTTAGAATTGAAAGCGATTTTAGAAGGTTGTTTCGATACCATTGGTGGGCGCATGAAAACGACTTTAAACCAACGCGGTTTATTACCTGGTCAAACGCCGATTGGTCAGTTTGCAGTAGCTACTGCCGCAGGACATCCGTACAAGGTATCGCCTTGGAGTTTTATGGATACGACCGGTAATAGTATCCGCACTTATGCAGCAACGGTGGTAGATTGGGTATTAGTATCCTTGCGCACAGACCAGATTTCAGTAGCCAGTGAGGTGTATAAAGCGGCAGGCTGGCTTCATTCCGACGGGACGATTACGTTTATCAATCCATGTTTGAGCTTAGACCCTACTAAGCAATACTATGTGATGGTAGAACACCGCAATCATATGGGTGTCTTATCCTCCAACAGTGTGGCGGTGGTCAATGGCAAATTAACCTTTGACTTTACGGCTCAAAACGGATATGTACGCGGCAATCCACCGACAACAGCTCAAAAATACAAGGGAGGCAAATATGTATTGTTGGCAGCCGATGGCAAGAAAGATTCACAAAATACCAATTTTGACATCAATTTCCAAGATTCGCAATATTGGAAAGCGGAGTCGGGTATTTTCGACCGATACATGTACACTGATTTTAACTTGGATGCCGATATTAATTTTCAAGATGCTTACTTGTGGAAGTTGAATACTGGTAAATATTCAGGAGTGCCACACTAAAACGAAGGTACTATTGGAACGCGGCGGCGGCGGATTGGGCGAATTTTTTACGAATTTTTTTGAAATAAAGACTCAAAATTCGTAAAAGTTCAAAAAAATTCGTGTAAATCTGCTCCGCCCGCAGCTTCCGCGTTCCAATTTATCAATACTTAAAATTTTTTTTAAAAATCGTTCATATCACACAAGAAAGTGTTACGCCCCATCTTTTATATTTTTATTATTAAAATAATCGCTAACATGAAAAGACATTTATTCCGATTCTTATCGGCGATATTGACCTTGTTATTGATGCGAAGTGAGGCAACTGCTCAAAATGGAGTATTTGATGTCCGTTTTCAACTCAAAGACCTGCAATGTGCCGACCGAAATGTGACCGTCGAGCTACAAGTGAAAGCCCATTCCGACCGTACGAGTTTCCTGATGGGGGATGCCAACTACCGCTTTGAATATGACCCCCGCAATATTCAAAATCCACGAATAGTGTCTCAACCCAATTTTTCGAGCCAAGCCCCTGTTCCAAATGCGAATTATGGGATTCAGAATCTGAATGGGAGCAAAATCAATCCTTCGGGTACGGGGGCTATCGTTTCGGTCAATACGTTTTATACGGGTTCGGAAGAAGGAGGGCAGCCTGTCCCGAATGTTTGGACAACCGTTGCTGCACTTCAATTCGATTTGGTGAATACGGATTCGTGCTTCCACTTGAAATGGCATGATGATACCACTTTCCCTGTAACGGGCATGAGTGAAGTGGTCAATATCAGAAGACAGCCTTTTGATTACAACCTACTTTTGACCAAAGCAGGGGGTGTTTTTGAAAATTTAAGTGTTTGCCCTGCGGTGCAGTGCGGTTGTGTAGATAGGCTTGCGCCACAATTCGCCTATGTAGATACCATAGTAGTATCCTTAGCAGGTTTCATTGTATCGGATAGCAGCCATCTTTTGACGAGTGTTGCCAAAGATACGGCTTGTAACAAAGTGAAAATCAACTATTTAACACCGCTTGTCACCGATGATTGTGGTACGCCAAGTGTTGTGTTGGTTGATTCAGCAGGTTTAAAAAGCGGTAGTGCTTTCGGGGCGGGTAGCTATAAAATCGTTTATCGCGCCAAAGACGGTAGTGGCAAAACGGCGGATTGTCAATTGTTTATCAAAGTCCTGCCTGTATCCCTCTTAGCGGAGGGTTCAGAACGACAGCAGGCTTGTCGGGGTTCTTTCATCGCGCTGAGTGCGCGCACGTATCCGAATGCAACGTATTCATGGACAGGCCCGCAAGGTTTCAAGATGAATCGCCAAAGCGGAACAGTTCAAAATGTATCGGCAGCAAACGCGGGGCGTTACACTGTTACAATGATGATTGGCGGGTGTAACTACACGACATCGGTAGATGTAACGATTTTAGACCTGCCCGGCTTGCGGAATGATTATGATACGATTTCATTCCTCAAACCTTTACAACGCAATGTATTGGCAAATGACACTTTGATTGCAGGTGCGAGACGCACCGTTCGGTTGGTTAGTCAACCCAATGCAGGGGTTTTGTTGATGCAGTCAAATGGCATGATTTCGTACACGCCTTCTCCCAGTTTTACAGGTACGGTGACGTATTCCTACGAGGTTTGTTATGAAGAATGTGCTGGTTTGTGTAAAATAGGTTTTGGATTTATCACGGTGAAAGACCCTAGACGGACGGCTGCCAATGGCGTTCCAAATGTTGTTACGCCCAATGGAGATGGTTTAAATGATTATTTAGTCATAGACGACCTTGACCTTAATCGTAATCAGACCGAATTGGTGATTTACAATCAATGGGGCGATTTGGTCTTTAAAGCTGCGCCGTATAAAAATGATTGGGGCGGACAATTCAAAAGTCAACCTTTGCCTGATGGAACGTATTATTACCTCTTCACCCGCGAACCGGGTGGGCAACCGACCGCAGGATTTGTCACTATATTCCGATAACGATGTTTTAACGGGCGTGTCTCAACAAAATGAAAAGGTACATTTTAAACAGATTATTGAAAATCGCTGATTAGCTTCCAAAAACGAATCTTAACTTATGAATGATTGGGCGTTGAACGTAGGATTTTTAGGGTATTTAATCCTTAGTACGGGAGAAAAAAGAGGAAATTCTTTCTTTCACGGACTAAGATTTTACACACCGAATCGTAATTCAAACCCAATCCTTCTCAAAAAAAATCTTACAATCAATGAAAAAAATATTGGCTTTATGCAGTATGCTAATAAATGGTTTCATCGCACAAGCACAACAAGAAGCCCAATTCACCCAATTTATGTATAATAAGTTGGCAATCAATCCAGCTTTTGCGGCGGCAAGACGGACTGCTTCTATCACAGGCATCTATCGCAATCAATGGATAGGCTTTAAAGGCAGACCTGTTTCGCAAGTCGTGTCGTTTGATGCCCCTTTTCTATCCAAAAGAGGGGGTGTCGGCGTAACGGTTGCTAATCAGAAAACGGGTGTAATGGGGATGACAACAGGTTCATTCGCATACAGTTATGATATTTTTAATACAAAAAGTACCAGTTTACGCATTGGGCTAATGGGGGCGATGCGGCGTTATGCTGTCGATTTGAGTGACCCGACTTTGTACATCCGCGACGGCGGCGACCAAGCGATACAACTCAATGGCGTTCAAACCGTGATGGCAGGCAATATTGGTGCAGGTTTGTATTTTGATTACAAAGATTTTTATATCGGCATGTCCGCGCCGTATTTGTACCGCAATTTTATTGCAAGTGAAACCAATGTATCTTCTCCTGACCAATTAGCAAGGGAGCAAACGCATTATTATGCCATGGCGGGCGGCTTATTTAAAATGTCTCAAATGTGGCATTTCAAACCCTCGCTGATGTTTAAATACGTGCAAAATGCGCCTTGGAGTATGGATGTGAATATGTCGGTAATGTACAATTATCGATTTTCGGGCGGGCTTTCGTATCGGATTGGGGAGTCGGGTTTAGGCGATTCGATAGATGCTTTGGCTTTTTTCCAAACATCACCGCAATTAGGGTTTGGTTTGGGGTACGATTTCAGCCTTTCGCAATTGCAAAAGTACAATAAAGGTGGAGTCGAATTGCTAATGCGTTACGATTTTGGGAACAACAATAAAATGGCGGGCGATTTAAGCAATCCTCGATTTTTCTTTTAGGACTTTCGCAACACTTACGTAAAGTCCCCCGACTTTACGTAAGTCCCTACACTACAAAAACGAATCTCACAGGTAATAACCAATTTTTTTGATTCAATTTAACAATTTAACATGAAAAATTTTCAAATCGTTCTTTTATTCAGCACAGCATTTATCACAAACGGATGGCAACGGGCAAAAGCACAGGAATCGAATCCGCACCCCGTTTTCATTACGAATGAAAAAACGATTAATACGAATCAGTTGGAATTTAGCCCTGCGTTTTACGAAGATGGGATTGTATTTGTATCAAGTAATGCCGTCAAAGGCAAAGAAAAAGTATTCGACGGTAAACTTGGACGCAAAACCATGTCTATCTTCGTTGCCCTGCGGGATACGAGTGGTAAATTATCGAAACCGAAGCCTTTTGCCAGCGAATTGGTCAGTATGCTCCATGAAGGACCTTTGACTTTTGACAAAATGGGCGAGAATATCTATTTTACACGCAACAATAATGATGGCAGCAAAGCGAGTTATACCAAAGGCAAAGCGCGTTTGAAAATTTATACGTCTGAAATCAGGGCTTCTAAATGGGGCGAACCTACTGAATTGCCTTTCAATGAAAATGAAAGTGATGCGTGCCACCCGTCTATCTCTGCCGACGGCGATAAAATGTTTTTCGCTTCCAATCGGGTAGGTGGTTATGGCGGTATGGATTTATACCTTTGTGAAAAAGGGACAGATGGGAAATGGGGCAAACCTGTCAATCTCGGTCCCAAAATCAATACGGCTAAAAATGAAGTCTTTCCTTTTATTCATGCAGATGGGACTTTATTTTTCTCCTCTGATGGGTTGATTGGAGCAGGTGGGTTGGATTTGTTTTATAGTCAGCCCAACCGAAAAGGGGGCTTTCAAGCACCTAAAAATTTGGGTAGGGTCTTCAATACAGACCAAGATGATTTTGGCTTAATTGTGGATTTAGACCGAAAAAATGGATATTTTTCTTCTAATCGCAGTGGTGGTGTTGGGGAAGATGATATTTACAATTTTCACGCGCCTGAAGCCTTAATTGATGAAGATGACGAAAATTGCGACGAATTTGCACTGGTCAATAAAAAAGGCAGTTTATTGTACGTACAAGTGATTGATAAAAATACGTTGACCGAAATCGACCAAGCGGCTGTTTCTTACACCAATATCAATGAAATGAGTGTCAGCCAACTTTTGGCAAGTGTCGAAGGCAAACCAAGTGATATGGTGACAGATGGCGTTATTAATCCCACTGCTTTTGAAAAAAATGGTAAGGTGGAAATGACCAATGAACAAGGTTTGGTACAACTTCGGTTGCCCAAAGCAGGTCATATTTTTAATATTAAAAAAGCAGGTTACAAACCTAAACAATTGAATATAAATGATTTAGATAAACGACATCACATCATTATCTATTTAGATAGGGCGGATGGTTTAGTGCCTTTAATTGGGAATGTATTAAGCAAAGATGCGATTCCAGTACAAGGCGCGAGTGTGCAGTTGACCAATGTGACTACGGGTGAGATAACTATGGTGTATTCCGATTATAGAGGTCATTTCAGTGGTTATTTGAAGTGTAATGAGACCTATAAAATCAATGCCAGCAACGGTACTAAAAATGCTACGATGGAAACCGTTTCTACGGTCAATGCTTCTTGCGATAAGGCGAAAAGTGTTACCTTGACTTTTCCTAAACTCAGTGGTATGGCAGTCGAGGGCGATTCGGCGCGAGTAGGCGTGAATGCACACGGCAATAAAGGCACGATTTCCGAAGGCAGTATTTTAAAGTTGAGTCGCATTTATTATAATTACAATGATGCGACGATTCGACCAGATGCCAGAGGTGATTTAGACAATTTGGTGACTTTATTGAAAAAATATCCAGATATGGAGATTGAATTGGGGTCGCACACTGATAGCAGGGGCAAATCGGATTACAATAAAATGCTTTCGCAACGGCGGGCAGATAATGCTGTCCACTATTTGATACTGGCAGGCATCGCGCCACAACGTGCCAAAGCAGTTGGCTATGGCGAGACGGTGGTTTTAAATCGGTGTAAAGGCGGGGTTCGTTGTCCCGAAGTCGAACACCAAGTCAATCGCCGTACAGAAGTGAAAATTACCAAATCAGGCAAGGCAAAAGGTGTTAAAATTGCAGAAGCCATGCAGCAAACTGGCTCAGTAAGAAAATAAAGTCCTTGTAATAAGGCATAGTTTTGTGTTAAGTTCGTGATGGCAGCTTTACCGCATTAGCGGAGGGCTGCCGTTTTTTTTAGGTCGGAAAAATAAAAAAACGTACTTTTGCCCCATGAAACAAGCCTCTCTTCGCGTGATTTTTCTAACCGTCTTTATCGACTTGTTAGGATTTGGGTTGATTGTCCCAATTTTGCCGATTTACATCAAAGAATTAGGAGCAACTAATGTCCAAGTGGGCATTATCGCTGCTGTTTATTCGCTGATGAACTTCTTGTTTACGCCCCTATTCGGCAGTTATAGTGACCGATTTGGGCGCAGACCTATCCTATTGATAACCATTTCAATCAATGTCATGGCATATATCCTTTTTGGATTTGCCCAAACGTTGCCTTTGTTGATTTTCTCCCGATTGCTATCAGGTATTGGTGCTTCCAATATTTCAGTGGCACAAGCCTATATTTCCGACATTTCAACACCCGAAAATCGGGCAAAATCAATGGGCATGATAGGGGCAGCTTTTGGTTTGGGCTTTGTATTTGGTCCCTTGTTTGGCGCGGTGCTGAGTGAAAAATTGGGTGTAAGTGGGATTGGCTTCACTGCCGCAGGACTTTGTGCGGTGAATTTCATTTGGGCATATTTTTCTTTGCCCGAATCGTTGAAAACCAAAAATAGCATTGCACCGATTCAATTTATCCCGATTCAAGATTACCAATTGGCACTGCAAAGACCGATTATTCGAGAATTATTTTTGTTGAATTTCGTCTATATCACTGCTTTTTCAATGATGCACATCAATTCGCCCTTGCTTTGGAGAGAACATTATGGATTGGAAAAAAAGCAAATTTTATATGTTTTTGCCTTTATCGGCGTAGTGACTGCCTTTGTGCAGGGTGGTTTAGTGGGTTTGATGGTGAAAAAATTTGGAGAACAACGCCTTTTATGGTATGGTTGTTTTTTTATGATGATAGGTCTCTTGTTAATGCCAATCGTGCCTAAATATCTGTTTGCACAAGGGATTGTGGTTTCCATGACTTTCATTGCTTTGGGTGCGGGTTGCCTTCAACCGAGTATGGCATCTATCACTTCTCAACAAATTCCACCGCATGAACAAGGGCGTATGTTGGGTTTAAGCCAATCATTTGGGTCGATTGCGCGGGTTTTAGGTCCTTTTATGGGCGGTTTTTTGTATGATGTTGCGTATTGGTTGCCTTTTATCGGTGGTTCGGCGATGATGATTGCTGGTGTCTATTTGGTGCAACAAGTATTGATTCAAATTCGGAAAAAATAAAAATGGCATATTCAAATTTTCTACTGCCTAAATCCCTTTTTGGCAGAATTTTTATTAAAAAAAACGCTCAAAGTAAAACGAATGTAGCAAAAAGTTGTACTTTTGGGCGAAAACGGAAAAGTATTGTTTTTCCGCCAAAAACATGATTCAAGAAAATTATCATACCACCGTGTTGCTAAATGAAGCAGCAGACGGGTTGAGTATCGTGCCAAATGGCATTTACATCGACGCAACGTTTGGCGGCGGTGGGCATAGTCGCGCTATTTTGCAACGGTTGGGTGCAAATGGACAATTATTAGGCTTCGACCAAGACGATGACGCGCTTGCCAATACTATTGAGGATCAACGGTTTACGCTCGTACAGAGTAATTTTCGGGAACTCAAAAAGATGTTGCGCCTTTATCGCATTCCACAAGTGGATGGGATTTTGGCAGATTTAGGCGTTTCATCGCATCAATTCGATGTGGCGGAACGCGGGTTTTCGTATCGTTTCAACGCGCCTTTGGATATGCGCATGAATCAACAGGAGGCAACCACTGCCGCTACGATTTTAAATACGTATCCTGTGGAGCAATTGCAACGCGTTTTGAGCGAATACGGCGAAGTGCGCAATGCGAAAACGCTCGCGCAGGCATGCATTGTAGAACGAGAACGCAAACCTTTTCGAGATATTAATGATTTATTGCAAGTCATAGAACCTTTGGTTTTTGGGCATAAAATGCAATATTTATCACAAGTGTTTCAGGCGTTGCGGATTGAAGTGAATGATGAATTGGGCGCGTTACGCGAGTTGTTGAAACAAAGTTTGGAGATTTTGAAACCCAATGGCAAAATTGCCATCATTTCTTTCCATTCCGCAGAAGATCGTTTGGTTAAGCATTTTTTCAAAACAGGCGATTTTGAAGGCGTACAGGAAAAAGATTTTTATGGCAATATTCATCGCCCCTTTCAAGTGGTGACGAAAAAACCAATAGAGGCATCTGCGGAAGAAGTCAAACGAAATACGCGCTCCAGAAGTGCGAAATTGCGTATCGCAAGTCGATTATAAGCTACTATTGGAACACGGATGACGCGGATTGGGCGGATTTTCACAGATTTTTTTCTTAAACTTAAATTCAAAATTAGTAAAAAAATCCGTGAAAATCTGCCCAATCCGCGTCATCCGTGTTCCAATAGTACCACATTGCAAATATAAGTAGTTGATTTACAGAATTTTATAAATATGGCAGCACCAAATCCCAATAAAGGCAAATCAAATCAAAATCAAGGGCAAAAACCAGCGTCCAAACCCGCACCGCCCGCCGCACCTACCAAATCTGCAAGTAGTGGTGGCAGCTCTATCACGATTCCGAGCAAGTGGGTCGAATATTCCCAAGTGGGCAGTATGGCATCCAATTGGATTTTTGGGAATTTGTCATATGTGTTTTTTGTCTTTTTCTTGCTATTGATTTATATTGCAAACGCGCTTAATTCCGAAAGAAAAATTCGCCAAATCCAGCGTTTGGAGAAGGAAATTAAAGAATTGCGTTGGCAATACATGTCGGCAAAAGCGGATTTGATGCTCGAATCCAAACAAAGCGAAGTCTTGAAAATGGTCGAACCGTTGGGTTTGAACACCAATAATGCACGCCGAAAACGGATTATCGTTCCAGAATAATGTCTCAAAGCCGATAAATTGGAACACAGATGACACAGATTTTGCGAATTTTCGCGGATTTTGTATTTTTATACAAAATTGTATTTCTATTTTTGTAATTTAAGCAGTTTATAATTTTTTGTTAAAAATCCGCGAAAATCCGCAAAATCTGTGTCATCCGCGTTCCAATTTATTCGCTTTCATTTGAAGTGGTGTCAATCGTGTAACCATTATCAATTTTATATGATTTTTTTCAAACATTTCATACTCAATCAGGGAAAGCGTGGCAATCATCAATGTTAAAGACGAAGTATTAATTCGCATTTATGTCGTATTGTTAGTCGTAGTAGCGATAGCAGTGGCAGTTTTCGCAAAAGCCGTCCGCATTGTGACGGTGGAAGGCGCGAAATGGCGCGAATTGGGAGAAAAATCGTATGTGAAATTTGTCGATGTTCCGGGAGAGCGCGGCAGTATTTTGGCGGAGGATGGTAGCGTCTTGGCTACATCGCTCCCTTTTTTCGATTTGCACATGGATTGTGCCTCCCCAAGCATCAAGGAGGAAGATTTTAAAAATAGTATTGATTCGTTGGCATGGTGTTTTGCGACGTACATCGACCCGCAATATACGGCGGGTGCGTGGAAACAGTTCCTTTGGGAACACCGATATACGCACAAAACCCATTTTCTATCCATCAAAAAAGATGCAACTTTTGAGCAAGTGGGGTTCATCAAACAGTTTCCGTTGTTTCGCAAAGGGCGTAATAAAGGCGGTTTGATTGTCCAACGCAATAGCAAACGCGAACATCCATTCAAAATGATGGCGCAACGAACCATCGGTTACGTGCGGGAAGGCGCGAATCCTGTCGGCATTGAGGGGAGTTTTAATAGAACGTTGCGCGATAGTGTCGGTAAAAAGTTGATGCAGAAAGTCGGCGCGGATGTCTGGATTCCAGTCAATGATTTGGCAGAAATTGAACCTAAAAGTGGGGATGATGTCATCACGACGCTGGATGTCAATATTCAAGATGTGGCGCAGCAAGCCTTGTTGCGGGCATTGGAGCATCATCAAGCCGAACATGGGACGGCGATTGTCATGGAGGTCAAAACGGGTAAGATTAAAGCGATTGCTAATATCGGCAAAACGCCGACTGGTTGGTGGGAAGATTATAATTACGGGATTGCTGCTGCTACGGAGCCGGGTTCGACGTTCAAATTGGCTTCGATTATGGCTCTTTTGGAAGATGGCGGGATTCGTATGACGGATAGTGTTGATATTGAAAATGGTCAGCATCAATACTTTGACCGCATTATGGAAGACCATGAAAAAACATCGGCTACCAAATTGACGATTCAAAATGCGTTTGCCGCTTCGTCGAATGTGGGCATTTCCAAATTGGTTTTCAATAAATATGCGCAAAAACCAGAGTTGTATTATCAACATTTGAAAGATTTTGGATTGCCTTATCCAACGGGTATTGAAATCGAAGGGGAAAGTGCGCCCAAAATCAAAGACCCGAAAGATGGGGGTTGGAGTGGTGTCACCTTGCCTTGGATGTCTATTGGTTATGAATTGCAAATCACGCCTTTACAATTGTTAACTTTTTATAATGCGGTTGCTAATGGCGGCAAAATGATGAAACCGTATTTGGTGAGCGAGACGCAGCGTTTCAATCATACGGTCACGGCGTATAAACCAACGATTTTGCGAGAAAGTATTGCCAAAGCTGCGACGATTGACCAAGCGAAAAAATTATTGGAAAGTGTGGTAGAGTTTGGGACGGCGGCGCATTTGAAAACGGATAAATATCGTTTTGCTGGTAAAACAGGGACGGCACAATTGAATTATGGTGGTGCGAATAATAGCATTGGCGGTTATCAAGCCTCTTTTGCGGGTTATTTTCCTGCGGAAAAGCCTGTTTTTTCGTGTATTGTGGTGATTAGCAAGCCGACTCAAAATGGATTTTATGGGGGCGCAGTGGCGGGTCCCGTTTTTAGAGAGATTGCCGATAGGATTGCGTCAACCCATGTGCAATTGAGCGAACCTGTCAATTTGAAGGGAAAACCAATCTTGGCAGAAAGACAATTGCCTGATGATGTGGGTTTGAAAAATGATATGGAAAAAGTGCTGAAACAATTGAATGTCAAGCATGTAAGCAATCATAAAAAAGATGATTATTGGATGTTTTTAAAACCCAAATCCGATACCTTGCAACTCTTGGCGCGACAAGGCATGCGCAAAGATTTAGTGCCAAATGTGCTTGGAATGGGTTTGAAAGATGCCATTTATAATTTGGAAAATAGAGGGATTCGAGTCGTATTTATTGGGTACGGCAAGGTTGCGTCGCAAGTCCCGAGTGCGGGCGTAAGTGCCGCAGGGCAAACGGTGACGATTAAATTAGAATAATTCAAATCGTTCTAAATGGGATGCTTATGATTTCAAGGATTGCAAGGATTTTTATACTTTACGTCGGGTGGTTTTGGATACAATTGGAACACGGATAACGCGAATGGGGCGGATTCGCACGGATTTTTTTTGAAATTCAGTGCAAAATTGAGGAAAAATCCGTGAAAATTCGCCCAATCCCCGTTATCCGCGTTCCCATTGTATCGCAAAATCATCCAGCGCAAAGTATAAAAATCCTTATAATCCTTACAATCATAAGCATCCTATTTCAAAAATTTTCCAAAGCGAAAACTTATTAATATTTTGCAGTTTATAACTAACTAACAATCAATTAATTAATTATAAAAAAAATCGTGAAAACGCTCCATTTTATATTAAAAAATATATCAATTCGTTCTATTACAGGGGATGAATTAGTTCAAATTGATAAAATCGCCTTCGATTCGCGGCAAGTGGCAACCGCTACTTTGTTTGTGGCGGTGCGCGGTACGCAGGTCGATGGACATGATTACATCGAAAAAGCCATCGAAAAAGGGGCAATTGCCATTGTTTGCGAGACATTGCCGTCATCCGCGCAAGATTTGCAACACGTTACATTCGTGCAAGTTGATAATTCAGCTAAAATATTGGCAGCAATCGCAGCCGCTTTTTACGATTTTCCTACGAATGACTTGCAATTAGTGGGCATCACAGGCACGAATGGCAAAACCACTACGGCAACTTTATTATATGATTTATTTACAAGTATGGGTTACAAATGTGGACTCATCAGTACCGTCGAATATCGGATTGCAGGTAAAATCCTGCCTTCCACCCACACGACTCCTGACCCGATTGCGCTCAATCATTTGTTTCAAAAAATGGTTCAAGAAGGCGTGACGTATGCGTTTATGGAAGTCAGTTCTCATGCGATTCACCAAGATAGGATTGCGGGGTTGCACTTTGTGGGGGGCGTTTTCACGAATATTACGCACGATCATTTGGATTATCATAAGACTTTTGATGAATATATCAAGGCAAAAAAGAAATTTTTTGATGCTTTGCCCCGTTTTAAATCGTTTGCGTTGACCAATGCGGATGATAGAAATGGAAATGTGATGGTGCAAAATACGAAAGCGGCAACGTATCGGTACAGTTTGAAAAAAATGACCCTTTTTAAAGCTAAAATCATAGATAATGCGTTGACAGGTTTGCATTTAAATTTGGATGGATATGATTATTACGGGCGATTGATTGGCGAATTTAATGCATATAATACCTTAGCTTGTTACGCAACGGCGGTTTTGTTGGGCGCGGAAAAAGCAACGGTTTTGACTCATTTGAGTGGTTTGACAGCAGCAGAAGGTCGTTTTGACTATATTTTCGACCCCAATGTAGGCATTTTGGGCATTGTGGATTACGCACATACGCCTGATGCGTTGGAAAAAGTGTTGCAAACCATCCATCAATTGCGCCAAAAAGGACAACGCATTATCACGGTTGCGGGTTGTGGCGGCGATAGAGACCCTAAAAAACGGGCTTCGATGGGCAAAATCGGGGCAATGAAAAGTGATATTTTCATCATCACCTCCGATAATCCGCGTTCCGAAGACCCGATTCAAATTATTGAACAAATCGAATTAGGTGTGCCAGAAGCAGCTAAAAGTAGGACATTTAGGGTTGAAAATCGCCAAAAAGCGATTGAAATGGCTTGCGAACAGGCGCGGAAAGGCGATATTATTTTGGTCGCGGGCAAAGGACATGAAAAATATCAAGACATCAAGGGCGTAAAACACCCTTTTGATGATAAACAAATATTGGGAACATCCCTTACAGGCTTGAATTAGGATTTTTAGGATGATTTTTAGGATGATAGGATTTTTTTTATAAAAAAAATTGTGCCACATAGGTTTTGGAAACCTTCAAGGTTTCCGAAACCTACTCTTTTCCAAAAAATCCTGTCATCCAAAAAATCATCCTAAAATCCTAATTCAAACCATCTATCAAAGATACTCATTCACTCAAAATCATAGAGCAGTATAAAATTTCATTTAAACATCAAAAAATAAATTTTTATATTGTTTTAAAAGCGGCTATCATTATGTTATACCACCTTTTTGACTATTTGGAGAAAAATTATCACTTGCCTGGAGCGCGATTATTTTCATACATCTCGTTTCGAGCAGGTGCCGCAATCATTTTATCGTTGGTTATCTCGCTCATTTTCGGGACTCGGATTGTTCGTTTTTTGCGCAATTTGCAAATTGGCGAGACCGTCCGCGATTTAGGTTTAGCGGGACAGAAACAAAAAGAAGGCACGCCGACGATGGGCGGGATTATGATTATCATGTCTATCGTGATTCCGACCTTGTTGTTTTGCAAATTGGACAACGTGTATATCTTGTTGATGCTTTTAGCAACGACTTGGATGGGCATTATTGGTTTTGTGGATGATTATATCAAGGTTTTCAAACGCGATAAAAAAGGGTTGCCGGGCAAATTTAAAATTTTAGGGCAAGTTTTATTGGGTTTGGTGGTTGGGATTGTGATGTTGCAGAGTCGAGAAATCGTCGTGCGGATGGATCCCGAAACGGCTGCCCTCAATAAATATGAAGTCGTGAAAACGGTCTATGTTCCTGACATTACGCGGAATGGACAATTGAAAGAAATGGTGCATGTGAAAGCACCGTTGACCAATATTCCATTTATGAAAGACAATGAAATGGATTATAGCAAAGTCCTTTCGCCGTTCACGAATGACCCTGTGAACTGGGTTTGGCTGCTGTTCGTGCCGTTTGTCATCTTGATTGTGACGGCGGTTTCCAATGCGGCGAACTTGACGGACGGCGTAGATGGTTTGGCAACAGGCGTTTCGGCGGTCATTGGGACGGGTTTAGGGATTTTGGCGTATGCAACGGGTAATTCACTTTGGTCGGATTATTTAAATATTTTATATTTGCCTGAATCGGGGGAATTAGTGATTTTTGCGGCGTGTTTTTTAGCTGCCTGTCTTGGTTTTTTGTGGTACAACGCGTTTCCTGCACAAGTCTTTATGGGCGATACAGGGAGTTTGACCTTGGGTAGCATCATCGCAGTAATGGCAATTTTAATACGTAAAGAATTGTTGATACCCATTTTATGCGGCGTTTTCTTAGCTGAAAACTTATCAGTGATGATACAAGTGAGTTATTTTAAATATACCAAAAATAAATATGGAGAAGGGAGGCGTATCTTTTTAATGTCTCCTTTACACCATCATTATCAGAAAAAAGGCATCCATGAAGCAAAGATTGTCATGCGTTTTTGGATTGTAAGTATCTTGTTAGTCGTTTTGACAATCATTACCTTGAAAATTCGATAATCCAAAAGCGTAAATTGGAACGCGGATGACACGGATTGGGCAGATTTTCGCGGATTTTTTTTTTAAAAATCCGCGAAAATCTGCCCAATCCGTGTCATCCGCGTTCCAATTCGCTCTACATAATAGCAACATTCTATGAAACATTTAGTTATTCTTGGTGGTGGAGAAAGCGGTATTGGTGCTGCTTTATTGGCTCTGAAACACGGTTATACGGTATTTTTGTCGGATAAAGGGCAAATTCCGCCGCGATTTATACAAACTTTAGAGGCAAATCGCATCCCTTACGAACAGGGACGACATACGACCGATAAAATTTTGATGGCGGACGAAATCATCAAAAGTCCGGGCATTCCCGATAAGGTGGAAATCATTCAATTGGCACATGCCAAAGAGATTCCTGTTATTTCGGAAATCGAATTTGCAGCGCGTTTTGTGGAGCAATCGACGATTATTGGCATTACGGGCAGCAATGGCAAGACGACGACAACGCATCTCACCTATCATTTGTTGAAAACAGCAGGATTGAAGGTTGCTGAATGTGGCAATGTTGGGACGAGTTTTGCGCGCTTGGTGGCGGAAGGCAATTATGATTATTACGTCTTGGAACTGAGCAGTTTTCAATTGGATGGGATTCGGCATTTCAGACCTCAAATAGCGGTTTTATTGAATATAACGCCAGACCATTTAGACCGTTACGAGTATAAAATGGCGCATTATGTGGCTTCCAAATTTCGGATTGTAATGAATCAAACCCCATCAGATTTATTTATTTATAATGCGAATGATGCTGAAATTAAAATGTTTATGAATTTGGCGCGTTTTCAAATGCAAAAAATTCCGATTCGCGTTCCCTTAAAAAAACCGATTTTAAATGGTAACAAATTAACCAAAGTATTGCATTCTTCCGCGCTCGAACCCAAAGTGGCTGTACCCGATTTTGACATGAGTGCGTGTAGTTTGCAAGGTCCTCATAATTATTTCAATGCTTCTTGTGCGATTGCAGTTGCCTTGAAATTGGGGATTCAAGCCGATGTGATTCAAAAAGGATTGGAAAATTTCATCAATGCGCCGCACCGTTTGGAAAATGCAGGCATGATAAAAGGCGTTTCCTACATCAACGATAGCAAGGCGACCAATGTGGATTCGGTGTTTTGGGCATTGAGCGCGATGCCAAAATCGACGATTTTAATACTCGGCGGTTTGGATAAAGGCAATGATTATAGTCAAATTGAGGCATTGGTGCGCAAAAAAGTGAAAGGAATTATTTGCATGGGCATTGATAATCAACCAATTGTGAATTATTTTGGCAAAATCGTACCATTTTGCGTAGAAACGCGGTCGATGGAATCGGCGATTGCGGAAGCAACTAAACGAGCGACTAAAGGCGATGTCGTATTATTATCTCCTGCGTGTGCGAGTTTCGATTTATTTAAAAATTACGAAGATAGAGGCGAACAATTTAAAGCAATGGTGCGCCAATTAGCTCATTAGGTTACAATTGGAACGCGGATGACGCGAATTGGGCGGATTTTCACGGATTTTTTTATTAAAAATAAAAATTATAATTCGTTAAAAAATAAAAAGCAATATAAAATTTGTCTAAAAAATAAAAAATCCGTGAAAATTCGCTCCATCCGCGTCATCCGCGTTCCAATTACATCATATTAAAATAAAAATTAACATCATGTCTTTAATCAACCGCATTGGAGCGATTTAGCTCATTAGGTTACAATTGGAACGCGGATGACGCGAATTGGGCGGATTTTCACGGATTTTTTTATTAAAAATGAAAATTATAATTCGTTAAAAAATAAAAAGCAATATAAAATTTGTCTAAAAAATAAAAAATCCGTGAAAATTCGCCCCGTCCGCGTCATCCGCGTTCCAATTACATCATATTAAAATAAAAATTAACATCATGTCTTTAATCAACCGCATTGGAGCGATTTAGCTCATTAGGTTACAATTGGAACGCGGATGACGCGAATTGGGCGGATTTTCACGGATTTTTTTATTAAAAATGAAAATTATAATTCGTTAAAAAATAAAAAGCAATATAAAATTTGTCTAAAAAATAAAAAATCCGTGAAAATTCGCCCCGTCCGCGTCATCCGCGTTCCAATTACATCATATTAAAATAAAAATTAACATCATGTCTTTAATCAACCGCATTGGGGCAGAACTTCGAGGCGATCGCGTCATTTGGATGATAGTTGCCGTTTTAGCCCTGCTTTCGATATTGACCGTTTACAGTTCGGCGGGGACTTTGGCGTTCCGCGAGCGCGGCGACAACACAGAATTTTATTTGATGAAGCAAATTTTGATATTGAGTTTTGGATTATTTCTAACTTATATTTTCTATCTCATTCATTATCAAAAGTTTAGCACCGTCGCGCCGTACGCGCTGATGATAGTCATCCCCTTATTGGCACTCACGCTTTTTTTTGGCAAAAACATCAATAGTGCGAGTCGGTGGTTAGCCGTTCCGGGGATTGGTATCACGTTTCAAACGTCTGATATTGCCAAATTAGCCATCATCACCTATGTTGCGCGGATGATTTCCGCCAAACAAGACGTGATTAAGGACTTTCAAAGTGCGTTTATCCCAATCATCCTGCCTGTGGTGATTGTCTGCGGACTGATTGCACCTGCGGATTTGAGTACGGCGATTATTATTTTTGTCACTTGTTTGGGCATGATGTTCATTGGTCGAGTCGATTTGAAATACGTTTTATTACTCATCTTTTGTGGGATTGTTATGTTTGCAGCGTTGTTGGTTTTGGCGCAACATTTTCCGGGATTGGTGCGTGCCGAAACTTGGCAAGAACGGATGCGCGATTTTTTGACCAATTCTGATGGGAAATTCCAAACGCAACAAGCCAAAATTGCGATTGCCAAAGGCGGCTGGTTTGGAAATGGGCCTGGTAGCTCAACACAACGAAATTTTCTACCTTCGCCTTACACCGATTATATTTACAGTATCATCATGGAAGAATATGGTTTATTTGGTGCATTGTCAATTATGAGTTTGTTTATATTATTATTTTTCAGATGTGTAAGATTGGTTACGATTAGTCCAAAAGCATTTGGGGCTGTTTTAGCGGTGGGTTTGGGACTTATTTTAGTGATTCAAGCATTAGCAAATATGGCGGTTTCGGTGCATTTGATACCCGTATCGGGTTTGCCTATGCCAATGGTTTCGATGGGCGGAACTTCTTTAATTTTCTCCTGCGTTGCATTTGGAATGATATTAAGTGTTTCAAAATATATAGAGCAATCAAAATAAAGCGATTATATTGTAATGAAAGTAATTATTAGTGCTGGTGGAACGGGCGGACATATTTTTCCAGCCATTGCGGTAGCAGACGAATTGCGTCGCCGTGACCCGTCTGTACAAATTCTTTTCGTCGGTGCGAAAGGCAAAATGGAAATGGAACGCGTCCCCAAAGCAGGTTATGCGATTGAAGGACTTTGGATTTCGGGTTTTCAACGGCGGCTGACTTGGCAAAATTTGATGTTTCCATTTAAAGTCTTATCAAGCATGTGGAAAGCGCGGCGCATTATTGGCGATTTTCAACCCGATGTAGTGGTTGGTTTTGGCGGTTTTGCGAGTGGTCCGACTTTGCGGGTGGCGGCATCGAAAGGGATTCCGACGGTTTTGCAGGAACAAAATAGTTATGCGGGCGTTACAAATAAGTTATTGGCTGAAAAAGCCATGAAAATTTGTGTTGCTTATCCGAATATGGAACGTTTTTTTCCAAAAAACAAAGTTGTTTTGACGGGTAATCCTGTTCGTTCCGATATTTTGAATTTGCATGCAAAAAAATTGGAAGGAATTAAACATTTCAATTTGAACCCAAATCGAAAAACAATTGTTATCATAGGAGGCAGTCTCGGAGCGCGTACCTTGAATCGGGCGATGGAAGCAAGTGCCGATTTGATTGCCCAAAATCAGGATATTCAGATTTTATGGCAATGTGGGAAATTGTATGAGGCGGATTTTAAGGACGGCAAAGCGGCAAATTTGCCCAATGTGCAAATGAAAACCTTCATCGACCGCATGGATTTGGTGTATGCGGCGGCGGATGTCATCATTGCGCGGGCGGGTGCGCTGACGATTTCGGAATTGTGTTTGGCGGGAGTGCCTTCTATTTTAGTGCCTTCACCGAATGTTGCAGAGGATCATCAGACCCAAAATGCCATGTCTTTGGTGAACGAAAAAGCAGCGATTTTGGTTAAAGATGTGCATGCGCAAGAAGAAATGATTGAAAAAGCATTACAAATATTACGAAATGACTTACTACAAAGTGATTTGAAAACCAATATTTTGCGACTTGGGAGACCTTATGCTTGTAAAGACATTGCGGACGAAATAATCCATGCTGCACAACCGATGTAATTTTTTTTGCACCCAATTCAATTATCAATTTTTTATCAAATCAAACCTCAATTATGACTATTCAGAGCAAATCGTTCATTCCAATCAAACCCAAAAGTACTCAACCGATGCACAAAATTAATCAATTGATTGACGAGTTGAATCGTCGTTGGAACGCGCATGACGCGGCGGCATTGACCGAATTGTTTACCACAGACGCTCGTTTTACGGACGACATGGGGCAAACTGTCAAAGGGAGAGCCGAAATTGAACGCCTTTTTGACTATCCGTTCCGCAAAACCTTGCAGCAAGCGGTCTTGACCGTCGATGAATCGGATGTTCAACCACTTTGTGAAAATGCGGTTATTGTTCATTTGCGTTGGACGACGACAGGCAATTTATCGAAAAGCGGGATGCCTTTGCCTCCGCGAGATGGCGTAATGCAATTGGTTTTTCAAAAACAAAAAGACGATAAATGGCAAGTTGCATCGGGCATCACGAATAATTTGACAAATTCGAGCAGCTATGCGTCTTCGTCGCGGTACTCGGATACCCTCGAAATTTGGTAAAATAGGGGTTTTAAACACATAGGACACATAGGTTTCAGAGGACACATAGGTTTATAGGACACATAGGTTTCATAGGACACATAGGTTTATAGGACACATAGGACACATAGGACACATAGGGGCATTCTTTATCAGCTTCTATTATTTTTGGATGTAAAACCTTCAAAGACAATGGATTGAGTCAAAAAACAAGTATATCTATGAAAGATTGCCCCTATGTGTCCTATGAAATCTATGTGTCCTATGTGTTTTAAAAAAATAAATTTATACATCATTCAAAAAAGAGAAAACATTGGATATCAATAGTTTAAAAAAGATTTACTTTGTAGGCATTGGCGGGATTGGCATGAGTGCCTTGGCGCGCTATTTCATCGGCAGAGGGCTTGAAGTACACGGTTACGACAAAACGGAGACCGATTTGACCCGACAACTTGCCCTCGAAGGGATGAAAATCCATTATGAAGATAATATTGATTTTATCCCTAAAAAAGTGGATTTAGTCATTTATACGCCCGCGATTCCGAAAGACCATGCTGAATTGAACTGGTTTCAAACGCATGGACATAAAATTTATAAACGCTCCGAAGTACTTGGTTTGCTTAGTCGCAACATGAAAACGATTGCGGTAGCGGGTACGCATGGCAAAACCACCACTTCATCGCTCGTAACACACATTTTACGGACGGGTGGGATTGATTGTACGGCGTTTTTGGGTGGGATTTCATTGAGTTTAGGTAGTAATTTCGTTCAAGGCAAGAGCGATTGGGTCGTTGTGGAAGCGGATGAGTATGATAGGTCGTTTTTGCACCTCTCGCCTGACATCGCTTTGGTCATGTCGATGGATGCAGACCATTTGGATATTTATGAAAATGTCTCCAAAATGCACCGCGCTTACAATGATTTTATCCGAAAAACGAAAAATGATGGCAAAATTTTCCGAAAAGCAGGTTTGCCACTCACTTTGAGCGCGGAAGAACACCGTCGTTTGCATTTAGACAGTTTTGGCGTTGAATTGGGTTCGTATCAGGCTAAAAATGTGCGAGTCAAAAATGGTTTTTTCGTTTTCGACCTCAAAAGCCCGATTGAACCTATTTCCGAAATCAAATTGGCAATGGCGGGTTTGCACAATGTGACGAATGCGACGGCTGCGATTGCTGCCGCACAACAATTAGGCATTAAAGGGAAAGCCATTAAACAGGCTTTAGAATCCTTCAAAGGCATCAAACGGCGTTTTGAAATTGTGTTGACGAGTGAGCGCACCCATTTTGTAGATGATTATGCGCATCATCCCACTGAATTACAAAGTGCTATACATGCCGCAAAATTGTTATATCCTGATAGAAAAATATTTGGCATTTTCCAACCGCATTTGTTTTCGCGGACACGGGATTTTCAAGATGGCTTTGCCGAATCATTGGATGCTTTGGACGAATTATTATTAATGGATATTTATCCTGCGCGAGAATATCCGATTGATGGCGTAACTTCGCAAATTATTTTCGATAAAATGCAGTTAAAAAACAAACAATTGGTAACCAAACAAGATTTAATGGCTGTTTTTAAACAACGTTTTGAAGCAGGCGCGTTGGAAAATGCGGTTGTTTTGACGCTTGGTGCAGGAGATATTGATATTTTTATACGCCCGATTAAAGCGTTTTTGG
>JAAFJT010000006.1 GCA_013298955.1 Chitinophagales bacterium | reverse complement strand
ATGGGTTTTAGACCAATACAAACCGTCAAAACCGTCTGACCCGACGATTGCCGCACAATTTAATACCTACCAATTTGCGGATTATAAGGAACATGTGATAGATTTGTTGATGCGCGTGTGTCGCGTGAGTGTGGAAACAATGCAAATTATGGAACAATTATAAATTCAAAAGTCAGCACGTTTTAGCGTGCTGACCTTTTTAAAAAAAAACTGCAATTTTGAGCAATCGGGGGCTCAGTGCGAATCGCAATATCCGTCTTATCCACAATATTTAAAACAGAATGAGATTGATTATCAACTTGTAATTCAATAATTTTGCGTTTATAAAAATGCCCATCCCCCGTTTTAACAATCAAAAAATCATCTTTTGCGACGATTAACTGCTCCACCTGACACCCTAAAATAGATTTTTTCCAAACATGATGCACGATTTTTATTTCTTGATAATGATGCATCGCTTCTTGTTGAATATAATTTTCTTGAAGTGCCTCAAAAATGGACATGCAATAAACTTCTAAAAAAGCAATATAATCTTTGACAATGTTTCGTTCCAATAAATCATCTATTTCTCCACCATGCGCAATCGTATTGCGTCTATCTACTAAATCGTTAATTTTATTGTAAAGCACCTCTTTTTCTACATGATGTCGTTCAGAAATGCCAATTACATCGTTTAAAGCCTTATTTTTAATCAAAAAATCATTCAAATTAATACCAATTGTTTCAAAAATAGCGACAATTCGTTTATGTTTTAAATTACCTGATGCAATCACAAAAGCATCCGTATTTAGCTGATAACGATTTACCGATTGAATACAATCATGTAAATTTTTTACCACCTCCACTTTTTTCAAGTGTTGATATTTAGCCCATCTATCTTCGATAAGCATCGAAATTAAGGTAATAGATTGCTTGAAATGATTGTTTTGAATCGCCTCGTTCAATAAAGGATAAGGTATTATCAAGGATAAGGCTTCTAAGTATGATTTTACCCAAACTTCTATATATTTTTCCAATACGCCATACAAAGAAATCATCACTGCTTTATATTCAAAAAATTTCTTATCTCTTTCAAACGCAATATGTTGATTTTTTAAATTTCTAAAAGCCTCACTGAGTAGAGATGGGTCTTCATTTGTAGCAACAGTAACCATAAACACATCCATTTTATCCAAGTAAGTAAGATATTTTTGGATTTTATTCAATTCTAATTTGAATTGAATTTTTAATAATTCATCCATAAGTAAAACTTAAACGATATACTTTTGTAAAAAGTGATTGAAATAGTCGATTCGCACATCCACATCTCTAATATACTGATTTTTGCCATCAAACATATAACTACCTCTTTTGGGGCGTTCTAATAACTTTTTATCCTTATAAATCTCAACTACAATATCGAATTTTTGTTTTAAGAGTTGTTCTTTATAAGGAATATATTGAGAAAATGCCTGCATAAGTGGGTCGTAAATCGTTTTCGTAGGCGTATGAGACTGAACATTGCGTCGTGGCATCACAAAAGCTTTATTTCCAAAAATATTATAAATTAAAGTAATCGTTTCAATAAAAGACGTTTCAAGTTGTGCCAGTTTTGCATCTGAAAAATGATTACCCTCTTTCAAATAATCATCCAGAAAACGCTCAATTGCAAAAGATTTTAACCGTTCCGAAGTAACCTCTTTTAACTGTTTAGTCTGCTTTATCTGATTATAGGCAAAAAAACGCAACACCAATTCAACATCATCCATACGACGGTATTTATCCATGATGATGGATGTATAATTGCTATTTTCCAATTCGTCTTCACTTTTGAGCAATAAATCTTCCACCTCATGCTCTAATGGAAAGTGCCATAACTTACGAAATAAGTCATTTTTAGCCAATTTCAAACACAATTGATTTAATTTACCATTATATAAGGCATTTCTAAGTTCTTGTGGTGTCAATTTTTCGCCCCCACTATTCAAACGCCCAAAAACGACTTTCTTTAGAAAGTCAGCACTTTCTTTACTACTTGCCGTTTCTGCCAATAAAATGACAGACGATAAATGCCGTCTATCAATTCCTGCTCTCACATTGGAGGGTAAATCCTGATATTTTCGACCATTTAATTCGCTCCAATATTCCAAACCTTCTAATGCAAATTTTCCCTTATAAAACTCATCAATAGCGGTAAGTCGTTGCAACCCGTCCATCACTTCGTAAACCGCATATTCTATTTCATATAGAAAAATAGGCGGAATTGGAACATTCATAATAAATGATTCTATTAACCGCGATTTACGCCGATTATTCCAACGCTTTCTACGTTGATACTCAGGGTTTAATATATATTTTTCTTTATCAATTATAGTGCTAATAGACTGAAGATCGGTGCGTCCTTGTTCTGTGACAATTCGCATATCGCCTTTTTTGTATTTTTCATTAATCAAAGCGTTGTCATCTGGCGATTGTCCGTTTTTGGGTTGTTCATGAAGCGAAAACAATTCGCTCGTTAAATAATCACTTTCATTAAACATTTTTTTTAATTTAATCATGGTTAACACTACATTTTACCTCATAAAAATACAAAGATAAGCAAAATTAGGATAAATAGTGGTAAAATCCTAATAAAATTAGGATAAATAATAGTAAAATTTGTAACAGTTTTTATTTAAACTTCATGGTTTTCTATCCAAAAGCAAAGTTAAAAGCCGATAAAGCCAATCATTGTATCGAAATAGACGAAATAACCAAATTATGTGACGTTCCAGAAGCGGCTTGGGATTATAAATTGGGGAATCGCAGTGCGTTAGAATGGGTTTTAGACCAATATAAACCATCAAAACCATCTGACCCGACGATTGCCGCACCATTTAATACCTATCCATTTGCGGATTATAAGGAGCATGTGATAGATTTGTTGATGCGCGTGTGTCGCGTGCGTGTGGAAACAATGCAAATTATTGAACAATTATAAAAAACAACGTTGGCAAGGTTTAAAACCTATCTATTACCCACAGAATAAAAGCGCGAATTTTAAATACAAAATTCAGTAATACACAATCAGAAAAAGATAAATTTTTCCTGAAACAACTTTCGCAAAGTCTATTTTTTAAATAAATTGTTTTAAAAAAAATCAAAATTAATTTCAAAAATATACTTTGCGAAAGTTGCCAAAAAGGTGCGTAGCACCGAAATATCGGTAAAAAACGCTGCATGGTAGGGTACTATGCACCTCTAAAATCGTTTTGCTACCAATGTTAGGGTGCTACATACCGAATTTTATATTGTGGGTAATGGTTAGGGTTACAATCCATTCAAAACAAGCCATGCAATTCAGCTCGAATATTATTCACAATTTTGCCTAAATCTTCTTTTCGATTCAAAAAATCGACTTTATCGGAATCAATCACCAATAATTTACCTGCTTTATAAGTGGAAATAAATTGATTATATCGATTATTCAATTTTTTCAAATAATCAATGCTGATACTACCTTCGTAATCGCGCCCGCGTGCTTGGATGTGCGAAACCAAGGTCGGAATACTCGCTTTCAGATAAATCAACAAATCTGGCGGTTTGACCTGAGTGGACATGATTTCAAATAAGGTAAAGTAATTATCAAAATCCCGTTTACTCATCAACCCCATTTCATGCAAATTGGGCGCGAAAATATACGCATCTTCATAAATCGTGCGGTCTTGAATCACGACTTTCGACCCTTTTTGAATATCCAAGATTTGCCGATACCGACTGTTGAGGAAGTAAATCTGCAAATTGAACGACCACCGGTGCATGTCGTGATAGAAATCGGACAAATAGGGATTGTCTGCCACATCCTCATAGTGCGCCTCCCAGCCAAATTGTCGAGCCAATTGAGTGGTCAAAGTGGTTTTTCCCGCACCGATATTGCCCGCAATGGCGATATGTTTTACATTCATAATACTGCAATAAGACTAAAATCTGATTTAACGGTGCGAAAATACACCACATTATCTGAAAAAAACGTACTTTTGACGATATTTTTCAAACCCACATCCGATTAATTATCATGCAGATAGATAATGCCTTAATTTTGAAGTTGGAACAATTGGCGCGCTTAGAGCTTTCTGAACAGGAACGCAAAGCCGTGCAAGGTTCGCTCAACGATATTTTGAAAATGGTCGAGCAATTAAATACCTTAGATACGACTGGGGTTGAACCATTGATTTACCTTTCGGAAACGGAAAATCATTGGCGTGAAGATGTCGTTCAATTTCAAGTTGCCAAAAAAGCAGCTTTGAGTAACGCGCCTTTGGCAAATGAAGATTATTTCAAAGTACCAAAAGTCATTGATTTATAACAGATTAAAAATTAAAAGTTGTTATAACAATTCTTTTTTAATCACAACTTTTAAGCAACGCATGAAGCCGATAATCGAACTGAAAGACATTTGCAAAACCTACGTCATGGGTGCGGACACGATTCACGCCCTCAAAGCTATCAATATTCAAATTAATAAAAATGAATATGTCGCCTTGATGGGTCCCTCTGGTTCTGGAAAATCGACGTTGATGAATTTGTTGGGCTGTTTAGACAGTCCGACCGAAGGCGCGTATGTTTTGAATGGCACGAATGTCAGCACGATGGAAGATGCCGAACTCGCCGAAGTGCGTAACAAAGAAATTGGTTTTGTTTTTCAAACCTTTAATTTATTGCCGCGCTTGAGTTCGTTGGATAATGTGGCATTGCCGTTGATTTACGCGGGGATGAATCGCACCAAACGCATCGAAAAAGCGATGCAAGCCTTAACATCCGTTGGTTTGGGCGACCGCGTGCAGCACAAACCGAATGAATTATCGGGCGGACAACGACAACGGGTCGCAATTGCCCGCGCCTTAGTCAATGACCCTGCGATTATTTTGGCGGATGAACCGACAGGCAATTTGGATACTAAGACGAGTATTGAAATCATGGGTATTTTTGAAACCATTCATAAAGCGGGCAATACGGTGATTCTCGTCACACATGAACCTGATATTGCCGAACACGCCCATCGAATCATCCGTTTGCGGGATGGTGTAGTTGAATCTGATACATTGAATCCAAATATTGTTTCGGCATTTGACCCAAATCATCATTATTTGAAAGCGAGACAATCTTTATAAGAAATAAAAAGTCGTCGAAGTTTAAACTTCGACGACTTCTAAAAATTATTTCTTTTTCCACTCTGCGATGGATTTTTCATTCATCCGCACGTAATCCATATTTTTTTCCTTTTCAGCCATATCACGGGATTTCGTTGCCGTTTCAATAGCTCCTTTTAAATCGCCCATTTTAGCTTGAATCAACGATTTTTGACGCAACATCCAGAATTTTTCGCCATTCATCTCCAACGATTTATTCACCCAAGCCAATGCTTGTGTCATATCTTTGCCACTTTCAAGGTAATAACGACCTGCCGCAAAATACGAATCGCCTGAAGGTCCATTCATCGTAGATTTGATAGCCGCCATCATTTTAGCATCGGTCGGCACAGTGAATGGAATACTTACCCGCGTATTTTCCCAAGTCAACTCAATTTTAGCATCATTATTCGCGCAATCGGCGATATTAATGGTAAATGTTTCCGTTTTATCACTCGTTGCTGCCGATTTCAAATTGAAACGTGTTGCATCATCTTCCATTTTGTACCCATTTGAACCCCAGTTACCTGTATTTTTGCTCAAAACAATCGTCCATTCGTCTTTCGCAGGAATCGTGTACAACGCATAAGTACCTTTTTGTAACCATTTGCCATTGAACTGAACCGAATCGCTAAATGTCAATTTAGTAGCACTATTCGCACCCGTCCGCCACATTTCGCCAAAAGGGACTAAATCGCCATACACTTTACGCCCTTTCGCGCTCGGGCGAGAATATTCTAATTTCACATCCGTCAAACCAACTTGTTGACTCATCGTGATAGTCGGACTTGGAGCTGGAGCTTGGATTTGTGCATCAAGGCTCAAAGCCAAAAAAGATGCGCTTAATAATAGACCTATTTTTTTCATAACACATTGATTTATAATAAATTAAATAAAAATTCTCTTTTACCCAGCAATTTCCGCTTTGGAAAATTTTTGAAATAGGATGCTTATGATTTCAAGGAATTTTTCAGTTGAAAAGCACCAATTGTAACTCAAAATATCCTTTTTATCCTTCAAATCATAAGCATCCTATTTCAAAAATTTCCATAGCGGAAATTGCTGTCTTTTACCAAACAAATTGTATATCCTGCACCAAATCCGCGTGTAAACTTTTGCTCACAGGACAAGTTAAGGCAGCATGTTCTAATGCTTTTCGTTGTTTTTCCGTATAAATTTTGTCTTGCGGCATCTTGATAACAGCCTCAATTTTGGAAATGCGGCGCGGATTCGCCGCCATTCCTTTAAGGATTTCAACGCGAGTGCCATCAATATTGATGTCATGTTGTCGCGCATAAATGCCCATGATGCTCAACATGCAGCTTCCCAATGCCGCCGCAACCAAATCCGTTGGCGAAAAGGCTTCCCCTTTGCCATGATTATCTTTGGGCGCGTCCGTGTGTATGGTGTTATTCGATTGAATATGCACCATTTCCGTCCGCAAATCGCCTTGATAAGTGATAATTGCTGTCATAATTTGATTTTTATAATTATTTGATAATCAACAATTTACCAATTCATTCGTTTACACAAAGTCGTAATATGTGCCGTATGATGTTTTCCATGCCAAGCATATAAACCCAACATCCGTTTCAAAGGGAGATTGACCTCCATTTCGGGATGATAAAACGTGCGATTGAAATCCGCAGGCGATGTATTTTTCAAAATCGCCGTCCAACGTTCATGCACCGCTTTGAGCAATTGCAAAGAAACCTCCACAGGCAAGCGACTATCAGGCAACTCTGCCCAAAGTGCCTCTTCATACGGTTTAATCGTCGGATTTTCCTCTGTCAATGCCAATTTGAAACGGCAAAAAGCATTAATATGACTATCTGCCATATGATGCACAACCTGCCGCACCGTCCAACCATTTGGACGATAAGGCGTATCTAATTGATTGATATTCAAATTATTAACGGCATCAAAAACCACTTTGGGCAAATTTTCAATCGCTTGAATCCAAGTTTGAATATGAGCAGTGGTGATAGTTGTAGGTGGTTCAAATGCACCAATTGGGAATTTTAAAACATCGAGTGTAGTGGCTTCCATGATTTTAAAAAAAATTGTTTGAAAAATAGGCGGCAAATTTGGCGCAATGTTAGTGAACTTTTGTCAAATCAAGGTAGCTTTTTAGAAAAAAATAAAAAATCACTTTTGCTTTGTAGGTTCAGATTTTTGCTTAAATTTGATTTTAGTTTAATCCGAAATGTTGTATGAAATTAAAACTCTACTCAATAATCATTGTAAGTCAATTGTTTATAACGCAAATGGCTGTTGCACAAGAGCAAACGGAAACGTCATATCTAAGTGGCAGTTTACAAGCCAATGGCAATTTTTTTATCCGAGACTCGGCTATTGGTGCGGCAAATACGCCCCAATATGACCGACAATTATTTGGTGCCGAAACTTGGCTTTCGCTCAAATATCAACGAGCTGGTTACGATATGGGTTTGCGTTTTGACATGTTTAATAATTCTAATTTATTGAATCCGCAAGGTTCTTTTACTGGTCAAGGCATTGGTCGTTGGTATGTGCGTAAAAAAATGGATGATTTCAATATTGGAGTCGGTTATTTGTATGACCAAATTGGTTCTGGAATTATTTTTCGCGCCTATGAAGAACGTCCTTTATTGATAGACAATGCTTTATATGGTGTGAATTTATCGTATCATTTAAATTCAGATTGGAAAATCAAAGCCTTCACAGGCAGGCAAAAACAACAATTTGACGCATATAATGGCATCATCAAAGGCGCGAATATCGAAGGTTTTGCGAGTGATTCGGCAGGTACATGGAGTTGCGCTCCTGGTTTTGGGGTGGTCAATCGCACCTTAGATGATGAAACCGTTCAGAAAGTCGTCAGCACGATTGGAACTTATACATTGCCCGATAGCATTGGTGCTAAATACAATACGTATTTATTTAGTTTGTATAATAAATTAACAGTTGGCAATTTCACTTGGTACATCGAAGGCGCGTACAAGACAAATGAAGTCTTTTTTGACCCTTTTGCTGAAAAAATCAATCGAAATGGCAGTATTTCGTTGGGCAAATTGGTCAATCGGGCGGGTCATGTGTTTTACACAACACTTGGTTACGCGCAATCGGGTTTGGGCATCACGCTCGAAGCCAAACGCACTGAAAATTTCACGTTCCGAACCAACCCTTTCGTGACGCTTAATCGCGGTATCATCCATTTTTTGCCACCGATGGCGCGTCAAAATACCTACCGTTTGACGGCTCGTTACAATGCTGCGACGCAAGAAATTGGCGAACAAGCCCTGCAATTAGATGTAAAAGCAGCTTTGTCGGATAAATGGCAATTAGATGCCAATTTGTCAGGTATCAATGATTTAAAAAACAATTTATTGTATAGAGAATTAAATATCAATGCTTTACGCAAATTTGAACAAGACTTAATGACTATCGGCGTTCAATTCCAAACGTATAATCAAAGCATTTACGAAGTGAAACCCAATGTGCCAAATGTGCAAACGATTACGCCATACATAGAATATAATTATCATATCAATGATGAAAAAACGTTGCGTATGGAAGCGCAATACATGCACACGAAGCAAGATTATGGCTCATGGCTTTTTTTATTGGGCGAATATTCCATCGCGCCCAAGTGGGTATTAACGGTTTCGGATATGTATAATGTATTGCCTAAGAAAACTTCTGCTTTACATTACCCGACTTTAGCGGCGGCTTACACGCAAGGTGCGACCCGATTTTCACTTGCCTATGTCAAGCAAGTGGAAGGAGTGGTTTGTACAGGCGGGATTTGTCGGTTAGAACCTGCGTTTAGTGGTATTCGTTTTAATGTGAATACGACTTTTTAAACCAACAAAAAAAAAAAAGATTTTGATAAAAAATGTTTTAAATTTACAAAAAAATGTTAAATTTGTGTCAAAATTTACTGACAAAAGGCGTAAAATTAAAACTGGTATTGTTTTCGCAGCAAAGGTAGAAAGTTAACCTAATTTCCTTTTTCAAAGGAGATAGTTAATACGGTTTATCGTTTCCAAAAACAGAAGTGATTAATGTTATTTACCGTTATACTGCATTTTAGGGATTTGTTAACCATTCATTAACTTGTGACTTATTTTGTGATGTCCGTCCAACTATCAAATAACATTTTGAAAAAACAAGCTATAATAAAATATAATGCGGATAAAAGTGGATATTCCAATAATAATATTTTAATAAAAATTTATAGAAAAAATAACAATATAAATTTGGAGATTAGAAAAAAAGAGTCCAAATTGTGACAAAATTACGGAAGTAACATTCGCGGCATAGATATAACAGCACGGAGAAACGTCCAATAAGGTAGGAACCGTATTTGCTAACCAAAACAATGTAAGGACACACTATGATTGCCAAAGAATTGATTTCGACCGAAATTCCTTCGCTCCATTTGACTCACACCGGTGAGGACGCAATGGCAATAATGGGGGAATATTGTGTTCGGCATTTGCCGTTGGTCAACCAAGATGAATTGCTCGGATTGATTTCCGAAGACATGATTTTGGAATATGACCCCGAATTGCCGTTCAGTGCGTATCGTTTGGCGTTCATGCCTCCGTTTGTACGGGAGCGCGACCACGTTTACGAGATTATGCGCCAGATGAATGTTCATAAATTGACCGCAATCCCAGTGCTTGCGCATAAAAACGGGCGGTTTATGGGCGTGATTACGTTGAACGATTTGTTGAAATATTTCGCGGAAAACGCATCATTGTCCGAACCGGGCAGTATTGTGGTGTTGGAAGTGAATCGATTTCAATACTCATTGTCTCAAATTGCGCGCATTGTCGAGTCGGAAGGCGGGATTATTTTAAATTCTTTCCTTCGGACGATTGCCGATTCCAATGAGATGCAGGTGACGATTAAAATCAATCGTACTGACATCCGAAGTATTTTGAATGCTTTTGAACGCTATCGTTTTCATGTAGTGGCTTCGTTCACCGAAGAAGAATACATTGAAACCTTGCAAGAACATTATGATTCTCTAATGTCTTATTTGAATGTTTAAAGATTCGTTGTTCACTCAAAATCAAAGCAAAGTATTTGAAAATTAATTGTTTACAATTTAAAACTTTTTGAATCTATGGATTCAAAATTAAAATTAAAAATATTGTTCATAAAACCAATGCGTTGCATCCTGTCGGGGTGCAACGCACTTTTTTTGTAAAAATGAATGACCCAATTTGGTAGTCGGGAAATTTATTTCCCGACTACCAAATTGGTTACACACCCAAAAAATCAGTGGCGGAAATGTTAACTTTACATTACTTATTTTCCAACCATTTTTGAGCTTTTTCATAACCAACTTGATAGGGCTGGATTTTACGAAACATCACATCTGCTTTTTCAGTATTGCCTTGTAACGCGTATATCAATCCGCGCCACCACCTTATTTCCGCCTCCTTATAGCCATGATTCCTTTTTTCGATTGCATCAAACGTTTTCAAGGCTTCATCGAATTGTCCCAATTTGAATTGTGCAAAACCCGCATAAAATTGCAAAACTACATCTTGTTGAAAATCAGGCTGTTGTGAAGCGATTTTAAGGGCATTTACAAAATCATGGGCATTGTACGCTTCTATAAATGCTTCGGGCACTTGCTTTTCAGCAGGTTTGGGTTCACCTAACAAACCACTTTCGGGTAATGGAGCATTCGGTTCTTGTTGCCAAACGGATTTTGGAGTGAATGCGATTATCTCTATTATTGGTTTAGGTTGAAAATACCGCTTGCCTACCCAGATGAGTCCAATGATTCCAAGAATGCCAATTACCGCCATCATCATCCGACGCAATTGCAGGGTTTTGGCTTCTGCCCGCATGATTTTTTTAATCCGTTCTCGTTCTAAGAGTTGGAAAGCGACGTTTAATAATTGGTCTTCTTGCGCTTCGGATAATAAGCCTTGTTCGTATAAGGCTGCTAATGGTTTATTTTTCATAATATTATGAATAATAATTTTAATAAATATGATAGATAACTTTGTTATAAATGAGTTGGATTGCCGATTAAGTCACGCAAGTTTTTCTTGCATGCGGCAATCCTTGTTTTGATAGCATCTTCGGTAGTGGCTAATTGTTGTGCGATGATTTTAGATTTTAATTTATCTTTATATCGCCATTCCAACAATTGTTGACAATTGGTACCCAATGCACGCAGAGCAGGTTCCAATTTTTCCAATAATTTTTCTTTATAAATACAGCGTTCTAATGCTGCATCATCGTTCATCAAGGCATCTAAACCACCCTGCGTGAAATCGGTTAGTTCGATTTTTAGAGGTTGCTTCTTCCGTAATTCATCTGTACAATGGTTTTTAATAAGCGTCGTTAACCACGCTTTTGTAAACTGGGCATAAGTCGAATGGGGCAATTGTTGTTGCCACTTGATATAAGCATCCGCGCCTATATCTTCGTAATCTGCTTGCAAATGCGTCTGATAAAGTTTTTTTTGGGCAACTTCTTTGCAAAAAGTGGCTATTTTTTCCGTTTTACAGCAATGAGCGAATATCGGAGATGCGCTTTTTTGTTTCCATTCGGCTATCATGGCATCAAAAAGGGGTTCAGACAACAGGGCGTGTTGTCGAAAAATATTAAAATTGGGCATATATAAATCGTTTGATATTGTTTCTAATAAACGCGTTACAAATATAAACGAGAAAGGCTGAAAAAGGAAGGATGGGCTTTTGCAAAAACCTTGTACGCTGTACTTTTTATTGCCCACCAAACCGAATGGGTGGAAGTAGTAGATTTCGCAAAATGTTAATGTTTAAAACAATATTTGGCTATCTGGCAAGCAGACAATAGATTTGCAACCTCATTGGAAGGCAATCCCGAATTGCTTTTTAAACACGTTGAACAAATTGTCTTGCGGATGTCGCCTAAAGATATTGGACATTTCAATGAAAACAGTCTTAAAGCCATTATAGTCAGTTTATTACATCAGCAAAATTTTTATTATGTACATACCGAATACGAATCGGATTGGACTTTTATGGATGTGTTTTTAGAGCCGATTCGGGGTTATAAAGTCAATTTTGAAGTAGCGATGGAACTCAAATATGCGTTAAAAGGCGGGCGCGTTGCCACCGATACGATTTTCAAAACGGCTGCAACGCAATTGTGGGGTTATTTAGCCTCTGAAAAATTCAAAGATAGAATCGCTCTCAAAGCCTATGTCGTGGTAGTGGTTGGCAATAAATTACAATACAAATTGTTAGAGCAAATCAAGTAGATTTCGGATTTTTATATTTTAAAACACATAGTACACATAGGGGGACGTAGTACACATAGGGGCAATCTTTCATAAATGCGTTTTTGGTGAAAAAATCATCGGTTTCCGATTCAGAAACGCACCTAACAAAGATTGCCTCTATGTGTCCTATGTCCCGCTATGTGAACTATGTGTTAAAAAAAACTTATCTATCTCTGCTTCCCTCTAATTTGTTTAAAAGTTCTTGAATCGGGTCCTGAATATCTAATTTTTGAACTAACGAATCAAATCCTTTGCGGTCAAATCCTTTATAATTTTGTTCTTTTATTAGCATTTCGACCGTGAGTGTGGGTCGCACAGGCTTTACAATCCGATAGAAAAGTTCATTTTCTTTGGAAATGCTTTCTAACATCACTCTTACTTTTTGCAAAACCGCCTCATTTTGAATCTGAGCGATTTGCGCAAAAATCTCCTTTTTCAAAGCTTCTATAGTCATTTTACCTCCTTTTTTGATGAAAATACTTCGATTAATGATGCAAAATTAAGGTTTTATGGGTTAACTTTTGTCAAAATTAGGTCATTTTAACTTCGGAAATTTGAAAAGAGCGTCTAAAAAAAAATTTTGAGCGAAAATGTTTCATTCAACTTAAAAAATTCTTAATAAAGAGACTTAAAAGGGATGTTATTTTGTCACAAAAATAGTATTTATTTGTGACAAAACAACTTTATTTTTGTAGCACCCCAAGATAGATTGCCCCTATGTGTCCTATGTCCCCTTATGTGAACGATGTGTTTTAAAAATATTAAAAAAAAATATTAAAAAAGACCCTTCCTTTTTTGAACACTTCTCGTTGTGGATAGTGGAGGGCAGTAAGTCGCTTCTTTTCAAGAAGGGGCGATACAGGGTTCTAAAACATATTTGTAAATCACGCCAACAAAATCGTTGCCCAAGTTTACAACAACATCATCCTTTTTCGGAATACCGTTCGGATTGCGCAGGCAATGCGTACACGTTATTTTTATGCACTTTTTAAATATTATTTTTATTTTTAATCCATATTTATATGAAAAAAAATTTTTTAAACAAATTAATTATTTCACTTTTTAAAAATCAATCCGTGATGAAAATGATTTTTTTTAGACAAATGCGCGGTTGGCTGCTGTTTTTGGGCTGCTTATGCGCTGGAACAGGAATGGCACAAGGCTCTCGGCAGAGCGATTCTTTGGAATTAGTCGCACTGTACAATGCAACAGGCGGCGCAAATTGGATGCTTAACGGCAATTGGTTGACTTCAAACCCGATAGATACTTGGTATGGCATCACTTTGAATGAGAATGGTCGTGTGACGATAATTAGATTGCACAGCAATAGATTAAAGGACAGTATTCCTAATCTTAATTTGCCCAATTTGCATACTTTGAGTTTTTTGGGTAATCAATTGACATATATTCCCAATTTTAATCTACCCAATTTGCGCATTTTGAACTTGTTTGTGAATAGGTTGACAGGTAAGATTCCCAATTTTAATTTACCTAATTTGCAAAGATTAGACTTGGGTTTCAATCAATTGATAGATAGCATTCCCAATTTTAATTTGCCCAATTTGCAACAATTGTATTTAAACAATAATCAACTGACAAATAGTATTCCCAATTTTAATTTGCCCAATTTGCAACAATTGTATTTAAACAATAATCAACTGATAAATAGTATTCCTAATTTTAATTTGCCTAATTTGTATAATTTATACTTGAATAACAATCAATTAACAGGCAATATTCCCAATTTTAGGTTACCTAATTTACAAACGTTGAGTTTGAGTAAGAACCAATTGACAGGCAATATTCCCAATTTTAATTTATTACATTTAACCGCTTTAGGCTTAGACACCAATCAATTAACAGGTTGCATTCCAGCCAGCATTAGGACAAATTGCACAGCACTTGGTGCTTCGTATGGTAGGCGCGATATTAGCGGAAATCCCAATTTAGCAACACAAAGTTGGGCAAATTACTGGAATAATGGCGAAGGAGCTTGTTTTGGCAGCCGTGCAGAGGATTCACTACAATTAGTTGCACTATACAATGCAACAGGTGGCGCAAATTGGACGAATAAGACCAATTGGCTTTCCAGTAATCCTATTAATACTTGGTTTGGTATCTCTGTAGATTCAAATAGCCGTGTGTTATCAATTAGTCTGTCAAGGAATCAGTTGAGTGGCAATATTCCTAATTTAAACTTGCCTAAGTTAGGGAATCTGTTTTTGCAAGACAATAACTTATATGGTAATATTCCTAATTTTAATTTCCCTAATTTAAGATTCTTGGATTTGTCACGCAATAATTTGTCAGGAAGCATTCCCAATTTTAATTTCCCCAACGTACTTGATTTGGATTTGACAAATAATAATTTGTCAGGAAGCATTCCCAATTTAAATTTGCCTAATTTGCCAATGTTAAGGTTACACAACAATCTTTTGAGCGGAAGCATTCCCAGTTTTAATAAGATGCCAAGGTTGGCTACATTAACTTTGCATAACAATCAATTAACAGGCTGTATTCCTGATTCTATTAAAATAAATTGCCCTCTTATTGGAGCAACTTTTAATTGTATTGCTAATAATCCCAATTTAGCAACACAAAGCTGGGCAAATTACTGGAATAATGGCGAAGGCGCGTGCAGCACTACCACTACGACACAAGAATCTATCACCGCTTCACAATGCGGCGACCGCCAATACCGCCTTCCAAGCGGCAGAACCGTCAATGCCGCAGGCACTTATCAAGACACCGTTCGCGCCACTGGTACAACCACTTTCACGGCTTACACCGTCAATTTAGTAGCAGACCAGACTTGCCACTGTCAAGATTCCATCGGATTAGCAGGGATGTACCATTCGGGTGGCGGCGTACTGCCTTGGGATTTGCGCCAGCCTATTGCCACTTTCGCAGGTGTCACCCTCAATGCACAAGGTTGTATGATAGCCTTTCGCAATCCGCGCCCGATGTTAGATAGTTGTGTGCGGTTGCAAGGGGATTACGCACTGGTTTCCGATTTTGCGTTTTTCAACACCTTGCGGGATAGTATTCCCAATATGTGGTCTCGGAATGGCATTGATTTATACGAAACCCCTGTTTTATCCATTAGTCAACTGCGGCGGGAAGATACCGCCATTTATAGCAGCCGAATAACCTTTCCACAAGGCAGGATTTCGCTCTTTCCCAACTTGACATCCGTGCAAAGTCGCCCGATTCGATTGAAATTTTGTTGCAATCCCGTCCGCGATACCGTGCAAAAAACCATTTGCGTAGGCGAGTGTATGGATTGGCGGGGGCTTCGAGTGTGTACCGCAGGCACTTTTGCTACGCCTGAACGGTGCGATAGCGTTCATACGCTCCTGGTGCGCACCGTCCCGAATAACATCCAATTAAGTTTGACCCAAATCGGCAGTACATTGTGCGCAGCAGGCGGGGTAAATCCAGAATCATTGCGTTATCAATGGTCAACAGGACTCACAAACCGTTGTATTCCAGTGGGTACGGGCAGTTATAGCGTCACCGTCACCAATGCAAATGGCTGTCGCCGAGATACAACCGTCAACATTTCCATTCAATCGGTGGACATTTATGCGGCGGATACTGCCTTTACGAACTGCGGTCAGTCGATTATTTGTCAAACGATTACGCGGACGAGTGCCAATCCAACGGTTACCGCCGTCCTCCTGAGAATCCCCTTTGATGCAAACCTTTTAACCCCGAATGGATACACACTCGGAAGTGGCATTCGCAATATCGGCGAGGTCATAGACACGGTTGTCAACGGTCAACGAACTCTGACGATTCATACAAGCACCAATTGGAATGCAAGTGCGAATGACGTATTAATAACGTTGTGTTGGAACATCAAGCCTGCCGCCCTGCTGCCAAATCGCACCATTGACTTGCCCGTTTTTGTAGAAGAAAGTGCCATCACCACCCGTTTATGGGACACGATTCCAAGTGTGCTGAAAATAAAAGATTCAAAGATTATCAAATTGGCATTATGGGCGGACATGGCACATCGGATGCCCCAAACCAATAATCGGACTTATGTAACGTACCGTACTACCACAGGTATCCGAATAGACAGTTCTTTGACGGATGCGATTATTTTAAAAGATATTGTGGATTCGGTTATTCAATTGGAGCGTCACAGTTTGCTTGACTTAACACAAACCGTTATTGCAAACGATGCGCTTGATATCAACCGTTATCTCATTGGCAGTAGTCAAGCTCAACCGACGAATGAACAAATTTTGCGGATGGATGCAGACGGAGATGGTGCGATTACGGGACAAGATGTTACTTGGGTCATGCGCCGTTCTGTTTACCTATTTCCAACCGAATTTCCACAAGTATTGCGGAATGGTGCCTTGAAATCATGGGGATTTATGCTGAAAGATAGGGTGAATAGCCTGCGCCTTTCGCCGAGTAGCGTACCTGTCGAACAGACAATTACCTTACCGAATTTAGCGGCGGCGACCTGCGATACCTCCGTAGTGCCTATTTTAAGCTATTTGTTGGGAGACAATGATTTAACTTTTGCAACAAACGGCAATTTAAGATTAGGTCGCGCCAGTCTTGCAAAAGTGGCTTTATGTAATGCAACCCCGCTTGGCAATAACTTATACAACATTTCGGTCTGGGCAAATACGACCGTGCGCGGGTTAAATATTAGAATATTGGAACATTCGACCGCAATGGAAGTCGTAGATGTTACGAATGCGGATGCCCGATTGAACCTTTGGGTCAATATTGATAGTTTAAATCGTTGTTTTATTGGCGGGATTACCTCTGATGCGAATGGCATCGAAAGCAATAAACGCCTTTGCAATATCATTGTTAGAAAGTCAAGTGCGCCGATTGCATCCGATTTTAGGCATATCATGGCGGTCATAGACAGTGATGTGGCAGAAACCGAAGTATTGCTTCCGGCTTGCACCAATGCAGTGGAGCAACCGATAACCGAAGCGCATTTAGAAGTCTATCCCAATCCAACAACAGGCGATTTAAAGGTTCGTTCCGATAAAACATTGGGTACGATTACGGTTTATAATACGCTTGGGCAATTGGTTCAGAAAGTGGAAACCATTGATACTGAAAAGGTTATCGATTTGAACGCGTTGCCAACAGGATTTTATTTCGTGAAAGTGCGCGAGCAAACGGTTAAGATTTTTAAAGAATAACAAAATATTTTGAATTAGGATTTTTAGGATTCGTTGGATTTTGTTAGGATTGATTTTGCGTAATTTAAATTTTACAAAAATCAATCCTAACAAAAATCCAACGAATCCTAAAAATCCTAATTCAAGTCATTTAAAACATAAAATGAAAAAAATATATTTAATTGCTTTATTATCAATTATTTGCAATTTTTCAAACGCGCAAATATCGCGGGTGGATAGTGCAAGTATCGTCATCCATTTTCCAATCGGCTTAGAATCCAATCGGTTGTCAACGATAACGGCATTGCGTTCCGCGTATCAGGTGCAAGTAGAAGATTCTTTGCCGCGCCTGCAAATGCAGCTTTGGCGATTCCCAAACCAAGCAAAGCGACAAGCCTTTATGCAAATATGGGGCGATTATGCGGGCATTTTGGAACAAAGCGTTTTGCGCGAATCCGCCCCTAAAAAACCCAGAATGTATCGCTCGAATGACTCTACCACCGTCGCTTCTGCCACTTATTGGGAACAAACGTTTTTAGGCAATTGCCCACAAGCAGGGAACACGCCCGTCAAAGTAGCGATTATAGACGGCGGTGTTTGCACAAATCAAGGCAATCTGCCTCAAAATGCCTTGTTGAATCGGCATTTTGATGCGGCTGGCAGTCGGAATTTCACGCGGGAAGGTACGCCAACCATGATTCAAGATAACAATGATTATGCACACGGCACTCGTGTCGCAAGTGTCGTCGCGCAGCTTTACGATAGGACAGGCATGCCCGCAACTCAGAAAATAACGATTTTCAAAGCCTTCAATGCACAAGGCGAAGCGGAATTATGGGATGTGTTAAAAGGCATCGATGCCTGTATTCAACAACGCATGAATATTGTTAATTTATCCTTTAATTATGCCGCCCATTTACCGCCACAACAAGGGGCTACCCGAGCTAAATTATTGTTAGAGATAGCAATGAATATTGCAAAGGATTACAATATGTTATTTGTAATCTCTGCTGGAAATGATAATGTGAATGTGGATAATAATCCCAATATTGGTTATTTCCCGACGAATTTTGAAGGGGATCATATCGTAAAAGTGGCGGCAGATTCTTTGGGAACACAACCGACTTCTTTTTCCAATTATGGCTCCAATAGTGTGGATGTTGCGGCACCAGGGACGGTTACATCAGTGGGTCGGAACGATACGCTGATGGTCAGTTCGGGGACGAGTTTCGCCGCGCCGATAGTGGCGGCTATCCTTGCGGTGGAAGCCTCTCAATTAAGTCGTTTTGATTGGTGGGCGGTTCGGCAAAAATTAAATAGGCGTTTTAAAACAACGATTCCGACGGGTTGGCAAGGCAAACTTAAAGTTACAGGCGGCGTACTGAAACCCATTTGTCAATAATTTGGATTTATAAAACACATATACTTCACGCATGATCGTTTTGGGATACAATGGGAACGCGGATGACGCGGATTGGGCGAATTTTCACGGATTTTTTTTGGAATTTTCACGGATTTTGCGCTGAATCCCAAAAAAATCCGTGCAAATCCGCCCAATCCGCGTCATCCGCGTTCCAATTGTATTGACTTTTTCCAAAGCGGAAATTGCTGTAAAAATACCTATGGGAAGGTTGCCCCTATGTGTCCTATATCCTCCTATGTGAACTATGTGTTTTATAAATAAAAATTCAAAATATCTGTTATTTTTGCAATTCATAATGATACCTCTTACAATGAATTGCTTACAAAAAACAATCTTTGGCATCATGCTGTTCACTTGGGGCTGCAAATCGGAATCTCCCAAACAAGATTTTAGAACCAAAATCAACATTGCCCTTGATAGTGCTACAAAAACAACCGATCGTTTGGCATTCCAACTATTACAAACTTGTTTGAACGAACTGCCTATACAACTCAAAAAAGACACGGCGGTCGATTTACTTTATCACAAATTGGGCTTGTATGCTGATAATTTGGCATCTGAAACAGCCCATTTTGTGGAAAAACAAAAATGGAGTACACAGGCGCATCAATATTATGATACTGCTTATCAAATTCGGCAGAGAAAACGAGGCAATCATTGGCTCACACATAAAACGCTACACAATCAAGCCTTAAACCTCAAAGACAATCAGCAAGATATTACAGGTGCATTGGCACTTTGCGAAAAAGCCTATTTTGATACCCATACCGATACAACAGGCATGGGAAAGGATTGCTTTTTGGAAGCAGAAATCTTGCAAGTACACGGGACTTTGTTGGCGCAATTAGGCGACTACACGGCGGCGGAAGCCAAATCATTACACGCTCATTCGATTTTCAAAACCTTGCAAATCGATACATGCACCGATTTTTCAAAAATTTATCGAAATTATATCATTAATTTATTAAATTTGGGTGATATTTATGCTGGTTTACAAAATCCGTTAGCGATAACGTATTTCAAGGAGGTGGAGCGTATGATTCAAAAAATCCCAAATTATCAAGAGGATTATCAAGAGGAATGGTTTGCATGTATCTTAAATCGCGGTATTGCGCATCGTTTAGCGAATCATTCGGAGACCGCAACCAAAGATTTAGAAAAAGCGCACCGAATGGCGCAAACCAAAGAAGATAGTGCCAATACTAAAATTGAATTAGCCCAACTTTATTTGCTTCAAAAGCGGTATGCGGATGCAGAAAAATACGCCCTTGATGCCTTGAAATTGAGACAAGATTATCCAGCAGGGCATCCTGTCCTTTCAGAAATTCATACCGTTTTAGGAATGATTTACTTGAAAATCAATCTTTTAGAAAAAGCAAGGGAGTCCTTTAAAGCCGTGATTGGTGCTTCTTTAAACGCCATTCATTCCAATTGGCAAATCGAAGCCTTGGCTCAATTAGCAGCCTTAGAAGTGGATGCTCCAAAAGCATCCGATGCCTATCAAGCCGTTTGCAACGCGCTATACGCTCGTCGGGCTTTTTTTAAAACGGATGCGGCTAAACTCCATCTCACACAGCAAGCCCGACAAATTTTTGATAAATCCATCTCGCTCAATCGGCAATTGCATGAAAAAACAGGTCAAATCGTTTATTTGAATCGAATTGCAACGGCGATGGAGCAAAGTAAAGCGGTTTTATATTCGGAATGGTTGCACAATAGTCAAATAAATCATTTTTTAAATATTCCCGATGCATTGGTGCGTCAAGAACGCGATTTTCGGTTAAAACTCGCCCAATATGAGCGCGATTCTATTCAAAAAAATCGCCAAAAATGGTCGGAAACGCAACAAGCCTATGAACAATTTTCAAATCAATTGGCAGCAAAATATCCCAAATATCATCAGCTTAAAACGCAACAATTAGCCTTCATTGATATTGCTAAGATTTCAAATCTCTTGCCTAAAAAAGTAGCGATTATCGATTATTTTCTGAATGACAATTATTTACATATATTAATTATTTCAAATAATTTAAATAAAGCATACTCCATACCGATTGGCTTCGATTTTGAAAAGGCACTTTCAGATATGCAGCAAACCGTTACTGCAACCAGTACCGCTATCAATGATACGACTAAAACCAAATATTCTAAAGCCGCTTACACGTTATACAAAATTTTATTAAAACAGCCGTTAGCGGAATTGGATACGGCTGTCAAATTATTAGGCATTATTCCCGATGGAACAATCGCACGGATTCCATTCAACGCGCTCATGCAGGTCGATACCCAAATCGGTAATCCGTACCATTATCTGCTTGCCAAATATAAAACAAATATCTCATACTCGCTCGAAGAAACAGGTTATTGGAAGGAACTGCCGCCTAAATCAAAAGCGCGTTACGTATTTGGCGGTTTTTCGCATAGTTTAAAAGAAATCAAACTGCCTAAAAAGGGCAATTTATCCCTTGATAGGTTGCCACAAGCAGGCAAAGTAGTGGAGTCTGTAGCTCATTTTTACCCATTTTGGCAATTCAAAAAGGTGGATACGGTTGCTACGATTCATACTTTCAAACAATACGCGCCTCAAATCAAAAATATTTTGATAAATGCACATGCTTTTTACAATGATAGCTTGCCTGTTCAATCAGGTATTGTATGCGTCGATGCGGATAGTGTCCAACTATTGACCATAGCCGACCTGTATCAAATGGATTTATCGGCAAATGAATTGGTTACGATTGTTGCCTGTGAGACGGCTCGAGGAGCATTACGCAATGGGGAAGGCATTTTTAGTGTTGCACAGGCGTTCATGTACGCAGGCGTGACTTGGCGGACGGCGGCTTTATGGTCGATTCCGCCCAATCCATCGTTCGATTTGATTCAAACTTTTTGGCAGCATATTCAAATCAAACAACAACATCCGATGGAGGCATTGGGTTCTGCACAATGGAATTATCTAAAAAATGAAAATAGTGAAAAGTATCCGTCCGCTTGGGCGGGTCAAATCGCTATGGGTAGCCTGAAATAACCCGTTTAGCAGTCGGGAAATAAATTTCCCGACTGCTAAACGGGTTATACACCCCAAACAAATTAATCCAAGTTGCGCGGTAGGCGGCTTTGCTGCCTCAAAAGAGGGAGATAAGGTCGTGTGTGTTTTGTTTTTTAAATTTTGCTTCGCAAAATTTAAAAAACAAAACACACACGACCTTGAAAAACGTTTTGCTGCCGTAGGCGGCGGTAAAAAAACTGCATTTTTTTATTATTAATATTAAATTAAAAACATTTTAATTTAATATTAATTGTTTTAAAAAAAAGTATTACTACTGCTTTTGCTCATTTTTGCAACAAAAGACCTATCTTTACGCCGTAACATTCAATGGTTTTAAATTTAAATTTTCAAAATAAAAATGGCAGCTATTATCGAAAATCTATTGACTGAATATCAATCGCTCCAACTGACACAAATCATTGATTATGAGCGATTTAATGATTATGCAATCGTACATCATTCGACCGTTATTGAAGGCAGTACGTTGACAGAAATAGAAACGCGGCGTTTATTGGAAAGCAATCTTACACCGAATGCGAAACCATTGACGCATATTTCAGAACTTTTATGGAGCGTCAATATGCCAAATTTTTAAAACAAGAAATTGATAAATTCAATGCTTTGAATGAATAACGATAAAATGATTGCATGAACCCACCATTTTTAGAGAAAATTGAACTTTTATAACCTTTTCATGTTAGTTGTTTTTTAACAAACAACTATGAATCAAAACCAATCTTATCAAAAAAAAGCCTCTGATGAGGCAGCCGCGCATCACCCACACGATAAAACGTTCAAAGCGGTGATGCAAGTCAAAGAATCTGTGCGTTGTTATTTGGAGCATTACGCGCCCAAAGAAGTTTTATCGCTGCTGGATTTGGACACACTCGAATTAGATAATACCGAATATGTCGCGGAATCGTTCAAGAGTTTGTTCGCAGATATTATTTGGAAAACAAAGGGTAAAGAGCGCGATACGTTAATAATTATCCTGTTTGAACACAAAGTACGCTTTGAAAAAGCGGCAATTGTGCAGTTATTGTTGTATATTGCGTGCATTTGGCGATTGGACACACTGAATCAGCGACCCTTAACGGGCGTATTACCGATTATCATCTGTCAAAGTGGGACGAGTGAAGCGGAACACTCTTTGCACGAATTATTGGAACATTTTCCGCCAAGTTTGCGCAAATGGATGCCCAACATGCCTTGTTTGGTGACGAATATGCGTAAATTATTGATTGAAAATGTGTTATCTTTGCCTGCAAATAACTTATTGCGGAGTTTATTTCTCATTGGCAAATGCGGCAAAAGCAATAACAAATTAATGCGTTATTTTTCTGAAATTTTCCGATTTCAAGAAACAGAACCGCATTTAGAGGATTTTGTCAAAATTCTCTTAGAATATTTGGTCGAAATCTCGGAGTTGACTGCCGAACAATGGGATAAATTAATTCAAGAAGCCAATTCTTTCAAATCCAAAAGAAATGTTATGAGTACTTACGAAATGATTAAACGGCAAGGACGCGCCGAAGCTCGCAAACTTCGAGATTTAACCATTCTTTGGCGTATGCACTTGCGAAACGATAGCACGGAAGATATTGGGGAAATTTTAAATATGGATACCCCAATTGTTAAAAAATGGCTGAAACATTTTGCTTTCCTGCAACAAGCCGAAAAAGATGGTTTGACCGTAGAAGCAATGATGGACAAAGTGAATTTGGGGGAAGCCAAACCCATTTTGACCGCAGAGGAAATTTTGGAATTATTAGAATTTTTCAAAATGCCACCGCCTGTTGCTAAGAAAAAACGAAAAACATCGTAAATTTATAATGTATTACTCAAAACATCAATTTGATGATACCATTGTCGCACTGGCTACGCCTGCGGGCATTGGCGCGATTGCGGTGATTCGCCTGTCTGGAAAAGACGCTTTGCGGATTGCAGACCTTTTTTTTTATGGTAAAAAACTAAGTCGGCAAAAGTCTCATACAGCGCATTTTGGCACGATACGCCATGAGAATCAACACGTTATAGATGAGGTTTTAGCAACAGTCTTTGTTGCGCCGCGCTCTTATACCCGAGAAAATACGGTTGAAATTTCGACACATGGTTCGCCGTACATCGTGCAGCAAGTGATTCAATTGGCGATTCGACATGGCGCGCGGATGGCGCAACCCGGTGAATTTACCTTGCGTGCTTTTTTGAATGGTCAATTGGATTTGTCGCAAGCGGAAGCAGTGGCGGATTTGATTGCTTCCAATTCTGAATCGGCGCATCAATTGGCGATTCAACAAATGCGCGGCGGTTTTTCGTTGCAAATCAAACAGTTACGCGAAGAATTAGTCCATTTTGCGAGTTTAATGGAATTGGAATTGGATTTCGGAGAAGAAGATGTCGAATTTGCCAATCGCGATGATTTAAAACTTTTGGTTTTAAAAATTCAAAAAATCATTCGGCATTTGTCGGATTCTTTTGCTTTGGGCAATGTGTTGAAAAACGGCGTTTTGACCGTCATTGCGGGCAGACCAAATGCAGGAAAATCGACGCTTTTAAATGCTTTACTCAATGAAGAACGCGCCATTGTTTCCGAAATCGCTGGTACCACGAGAGATACGATTGAAGAAATTTTAAATATCAATGGTATTGCGTTTCGATTGGTCGATACGGCGGGCATTCGACAAGCAACCGATGCGATTGAAGCGATTGGGGTTCAAAAAACGATGGAAAAAGTGCGGCAATCGGCTGTTTTGCTTTATGTTTTTGATATGTTGGAAACGACGATGGAAGAAGTTAAAACAGATTTAGAAGCATTGCGTCAAGATGATATGAAAATTTTAGTTATTTGTAATAAACAAGATACCAATGAGTTATTTCAAATAGAGGTGCTTTCAAAAAGGATTCAAGTGGATAAAATTATCGCGCTTTCTGCAAAATATGGGACGCATTTAAAAGATTTAAAATCAACGCTTTACGATTTGGTTTCCGCAGGGCAAGTCAAAAGTGATAGTACGATTGTTTCCAATGCAAGGCATTATGAGGCATTACAAAAAAGTGATGAATGTCTGTCCGCCGTTTTAAATAGTATGGCAACAGGCATTACGACCGATTTTGTGGCAATGGATATTCGGCGGGCATTATATCATCTTGGCTCTATCACAGGAACCGTTACAACAGATGACCTCCTTGAAAACATATTTAGAAATTTTTGTATTGGTAAATAATTTTTTTTTGTTTAATATTTATTAAATTGATTTTTAATTATTTGCATAAAAAAATAAAATTTAACGGTTGTTTTCGCTTTTGAAATTTTTAGCATTTTTCAAGATGATTTATTGGATAGATTGATTTGGCGGAGCAAGACAAGGACAACTTCGTAGTCTGGAAATTTATTTCCAGACTACGAAGTTGGTTATCCAGTTGCTTATGATTTTTTTTTGAAAAGTTCCCAAAAATCCCGTTTCTTTGCGGTTTTTAGTTTGTGTAGATTACACAATAACCCTTTTAATTATCATGCACACATATCAGATTGACAAACAATACGCCAAACCCGTTGCTTATTTTAGCATGGAATTTGCCGTACACCAGCCGCTCAAAATTTATAGTGGTGGATTGGGCTTTTTAGCGGGTTCGCACATGCGCAGTGCCTATGCTTTGGGACAAAATTTGGTCGGAGTCGGCATCTTGTGGAAAACAGGTTATTACGACCAAATTCGCAAACCCGATGGCTCGTTAACAACCGATTTCCGTGTCAAATACAACAATTTTTTAAAAGATACGGGCGTAAAAGTCAAAATCAAATTCCAAGAACGGGATTTAACGATTAAAGTTTGGAAACTCGAATCGGACACTTTTCAAACGGCTCCCCTTTTATTGCTCAGTACGGATACGCCCGAAAATACGCGGTTCAATCGCACGATTACAGACCGTTTGTATGATAATGATAAATTAATTCGCTTGGCGCAATACATGGTTTTGGGTATTGGCGGCGCGAAAGCGTTGGAAGCCCTTGGTTTTCAACCAGAAACGTATCATTTAAATGAAGCACATCCTTTGCCTGTTGCGTTTTGGTTGCTCGACAAGTATAAAGGCGATTTGGCGGCGGTCAAACAACGCCTTATTTTCACGACGCACACACCTGAAGACGCAGGTAATGAACGCAGTGATTTTGAACTAATTCAAAAAACAGGTTTTTTGGCGGGTGTTGACCCGAAAAGCATCACACCTCTTTGGGAAAGTGAGGAAAAAACCTTCAATCATACCTTAGTTGGGCTTCGGATGTCGAAATTGGCAAATGCTGTATCGAAATTGCATGGCGAAGTTTCTCGAGATATGTGGAAAGATGCTAAAGCGATTTGCCCCATTACGCATATCACGAATGCGCAAAAGAAAAGTTATTGGGTTGACCCGATTTTGGAACAGGCGTTGCAAACCGATAATGATGAATTGCTTTTAAGCCGTAAACGCGAGTTGAAAGCTGCTTTTTTCCAAGAAGTGGAAGACCAAACGGGCAAAAAACTCGACCCGAATGTGTTAACCTTGGTTTGGGCGCGTCGTTTTGCAGGTTACAAACGGGCGGATATGATGTTGACGGACATCAAACGATTCAAAAGAATTGTTTTAAATGCGAAACGACCTGTACAAGTGATTTGGGCGGGCAAACCATATCCATTCCATTTTGAGGCGATTGACCAATTCAATGCCATGCACAAAGTGTTGTTAACCATCCCGAATTGCACGATTTTGGTCGGTTATGAATTGCGTTTGTCGCGGTTGATGAAATATGGTTCGGATATTTGGGTGAATAATCCGCGTTATTCGCGGGAAGCGTCTGGCACGAGTGGGATGACGGCGGCGATGAATGCCAGTGTCAATTTCTCCATTAACGATGGTTGGATGCCCGAATTTGCAAAAGATGGCGAAAATTGCTTTTTGATACCACATTTAGACCATCATTTGCCCCTCGAAACGCAAGATGAACATGATACCAATGCATTATACGATATTTTGGCAAAAAAAATCGTTCCAATCTATTACGATAAGCCGAAACAATGGTTGAAAATCGTCAAACAATCCATGAAGGATGTATCGCCAATGTTCGATTCGGATAGAATGGCGGCTGAATATTATACAAAATTGTATTTGAGTGCGTAGAAGGTAACGTCGTTGAGGTTGAAACCTCAACGACGTTTATTTATCATTTTACATTTTGCTGATGCCGAACCGATTCATCATGAATCGCTGTAAAGATTTGTTTAATGCAATCAGCACTTAAATCCATCGCTTCCCCCTTTTCAATGACGGCTTGCAAGAGTTCCTGCCAACGTCCAAGTTGTACGATTGGGATGTTATTTTCTTTTTTATACGCGCCAATGTGTTGTGCAATCGCCATGCGGTGTGACAATAATTGTAATAAAGATTGGTCTATTTCGTCCAATTGATACCGCAAATGCAACATCGTATGTCCATTATTTTGGGTTAAAACCTTAGAAGGATTCATTGCTTTTTTGAATAAATTTTTATTTAAAAAAAATATAAAAGATTGATTTTCAATATGATACACTGTTTCGTTATACGCCGTTTGGAGGGTTTCAAACCCTCCAAACGGTATGGTCGTTCTATTTTAATCCAAATTTTTAGATGGAATATTATATGCTAAAACACCTGCGACCAACAAAGGCAACGAGAATAGATTAAACCGTTCCGCTATCGTAAACCCATTATCGGACAAAATACCAAATAATGCGGGTCCTAAAATCGCCCCGAATCGCCCTACGCCCATTGCCAAACCGACACCTGTACTCCGAATCGCACTCGGATACACCCGCGCCGCTATCGGATAAAAGCCATTGAAACCGCCTTGTACGAAAAAACCTATCAGCAAAGTCATTAAAAAGATTAAAGTATAATCTAATTTGAAATTGCCATAAATCACCATTGCGCCAAAGGCTATTGTCATAAAACTCAATAATAAATTGCGTAAGCCTAAGTTTTTCGCTAATAATCCAAATCCGACCGTTCCCATCACCGCACCCAAATTTAAAATCGTGCCGACATAAGTTGCGGTTTTGGCATCCATACCTGATGTTTTAGCAATTTTTGGAATCCAACTCAACAAGGTATAAAGCGTTAAAAAACCAAAAAAGATAGCTACCCAAAGTATCATTGTTGATAATTTGTATTCAGGTGTAAATAAAGCACTTATGGGTACGGAGGCTTCTTTTTGAGGTTTTTCAGGGAGCGATTCAATGCCTTCATGCCCCATTTTTTCCAATAAGGTATTGATTTGAGCATGAGCCTTTTCAGGCTGTTCCTTGCCCAAAAACGCTAACGAATTGGGCATATAAACCACGACTAACACCAACATCAAGGTCGAAATGATGCCTGCAATCAAAAAAGCAAATCGCCATCCATGCATCGGCACTGCCCATGCCACAAAAAAACCAGTCAATATCGCGCCCACTGGCCAGCCTGCTTGTATCAATCCGACATTGAAATCTCGGTTTTTGGCATTGGAAAATTCGGAAGCCGTACTTGCCATGGTTGGTAAAATGCCGCCAATGCCCAAGCCTGTCAAGAAGCGCAAAGCCAGTAATTGCCCATACGCGTTGACGAAATAAACGCCTAACATCCCTGCCGAAATGAGTATCAAAGAGGTGATGAACATGTATCTGCGCCCAATTTTGTCGCCAAGTGGGGCTAAAAAGAAGCAGCCGAGCGTCATGCCCGCCAAACCTGCACTAAAAATGTAGCCCAAAGCGGCATCGCTCAACGCCCATTCTTTGGCAATATCGCTGCTCGTGAAGGAGACCACTAAGACATCAACGCCGTCATTCATATTCAATATGAAACAAATGCCAACTATAATCATCTGATAAACAGACATTTGGCTATTGTCAATCAACGATTTGAGTTGCTCTTGGAGGCTTTCGTAACTTGTTATTTTCATGCTAATAACGATGTTTGAAACATATCGTCCCGATTCGTAAAAGAACGATGATGTCATATGTACTAATAGTTTAATGCAACGGAATGAACCGATTTATCGACCGCAAGGTTATCTTCTTTGAATTTGGCGGGCGAAGTATTCGCTTGTTTTTTGAAAAAACGACAAAAATAACTCACATCTTTAAATTCTAATTGGTGCGCAATCTCTGAAATGGTCAGGTTCGTATGCGTTAATAATATCATGGCTTCGTTCATCAAGTAACTGCTAATCACTTGTTTGGTCGATTTTCCAACAATGGATTGACAAATCCGATTTAAATGCGTCTTGCTAATGCCCAAATCTTTGGTAAATTCGTCAATACTTTTATTCGTTGGAATGCTGGTTTTGATTTTCTTTAAAAAAGATTTGTAATATGTAAGTTCTTTATTTGCACCAATATACGTTTTTTCGCGCCCAAACTTGAAGTTTAAACGGAAAATTTTAATGGTGAATAATAATAATAAGGTTTCTAAGGTCAATCGAATTTTTTCATCTTGTTGTAAAAATTCTCGGTCGATTGCTTGAATCAAGGTGAATAAATCATTGAAATCGTCTATATGATTTTCCAAATTTAAAATGCGAACTTGATTCAACTCATGCGCCAATTGTTTATCCGAAGCAGTCACTTTTTCAATCACATTCGACGCAACCGAGAGCGTATAACCTAAAATATCTTCACTAAATTGAAATCCATGCAAATTGTTATCGGGCATGATAATCAATTGTTTGCCTGAAAAAGGTTTGGTTTTTTCATTGAAAATGAACGTGCCTGAACCCGATTTTATCAGAAAAAATTGATATAATTTGCTGTGAAAATGAGGTTTGATGACCCAATCGTGTTTCCGACAACTGGAATCTATCGAGACCAAATGGAAAAATTCAGGGGAAATCGTCCATGATTCTCGACCGTATAAACCAAAATTTTTAAACTCATTATTCATAATTCTTACTATTTTTTTAACACATAGGGCACATAGGAAGACATAGAACACATAGAGTGTTATACACATATACCTTTCCTAAATGAGTTGAAAATAAATTCGAGCACAACTTGCGTCCAGTTTGAAACTTAATGCAAGTTTAGTTTACCCTATGTGTCCTTATGTCCTCCTATGTGTCCTATGTGTTTCTATCTCGCGCTTGTGCCGCCAAACGCACCTGTGCATTCGGTTCACCATAACGGTCATAACCGCCTACGCGTTGAATGATTTCAATAAACAAACCGTTTTGTTCTTTAAAATAAAAATGATAAAAAGAACCTTCTCCTTGCACATCATATAAGATATTCAATGCACGCATTCGTTCCACTTCCTCCAAAGGTAACACGGATTTTGAAATTAAATCATTATAATAATTGTCAGGTACGGATAAAATCATATTTTTATTTGGAATCCATGCCGCCGTCTTAAAAATATCGGTCGTGCTTAACGCAATTTGTTGAATGCCCGCCCCTGCCAATGATTCGATAAAACGGTCTGAAGAAGTGCCTCTACTTCGTGTTGAACTCAAAGGTATTCTAATACTTTTTGTTTCATTACGCGCTACACGGCTATACATCAAGCCTCTTGGGTCTAATAATTCCAACGTTTCTTCAATTTCTAAACCCAACATTGCCCGATAAAATAAGGTATTCGATTGTGTTAATACGTCACTCACAACATGCCCGATATGGTCAAATTGTTGTACACCATTATTAATTTTAAAAGGATTGATTAAATCAAATTCTAATTCATAATAATTTGATTTTAAATCTTTTTCATCTATAAAATAGTATAAAAGGTTGCTCGAACCTTTCACCGCAGGGATGTTTAAAGTATCTTCATTATCACTCGCTTTAATCCATTTGTAATGGAGTTGCCGCGCCCAACTTTCTAAATATTGCGGATTTTGAGCTGAAAAACCAACGGAACAAACCATATTCCCATGTTTATCAACCCAATCGGTGGCATGTGCATCCAACTCTTTGTTTAAAATAAGGGTTGCATCACCCAACTGATATAAACTAACATCTTTGGATTTATGTTGATGTGTTTTCACAAAACCAACATTTTTTAACAATGCTATCAACGGAAATTGACTAAACTTATCAGTGGCAAATTCAATGAATTGAATCTTTTTTAAGATGGGCTTTTCAATATTTTTTTTGGAAATTTCATTCATTAGCCAAATTAAAGACCGTTTTCCATCCAAAGCAACTGGATAAACGCGGGATGCTCTAAAATCATCACTGAAAATTTCATGCGAAATGTACCCATTATAACCCGTCGAATCCACCGCTTTCATAAACGCCACCACTGGAAAAGAACCTTGACCCGGAAAACAACGATAATGACGACCCAAAACAATGTGCGCAACATCCATTTTCTGTGCATCCGCTACTTGCACTAAGGTAATTTTAGCACCTGACAATTTATAAATGTCGTCCATAGGCAATTCCCGCGAATTGATATGCAAATTATCCAATATATAACCTAAATTGGGATGATTGGCGCGATTGACAATTTCAATAGATTGACGATAATCATATACATAACGCCCCCAAGACAAGGCTTCATATCCAATTTTGAATCCGCGAAAAGCGGCTCGTTCTGCCAATTCATGTAAATCGGCTGCCGCTTTATCCATATCATCTAAGGCTAACGGAGAAGTATTGCTACACACCGATAGCGTTTTGGTACCAAGCAAAGTCATTAAATCAAACTTGCGTTCTGCCCTATCCAAATTTTTGCGATGTAACGCATTCGGCATCGCTTCAAAATCCCTAAGTGGTTGTAAAGCAATGATTTCGATGCCTAAATCGGAAGCCATTTGGCGCAATTCCGCAGGACGTATATCAGAAACGGTTAAATCGTTTTCAAATAATTCGATGCCATCATAACCCGCTTTGGCAATTGCAAGCATTTTTTCGCGCAAGGTGCCAGATAAAGAAACGGAAGCAATAGAATGTTTATAGCGCATGAACTCTTTTTTTAACACATAGGAAACATAGGGTTACATAGGACACATAGAGGCATGCTTTGGGGAATGCAAATTACCAATGAATATCCCTATGTGTCCTATGTAACCCTATGTTTCCTATGTGTTTAAACATGAATAATAATTTTACTATCATTGCCAATAGAAGCCACTTCTAAAGCCAATTGCAATTCGTCTAATTTCATATATTTCGAGATAATTTGACCCGGTTGAATCACTTTCGACGCAATTAATTGTATCGTCCGTTTGAAATCAAAAGGATGGTCATAGATAATTGATGGTACGATGGTGATTCCTTCTCGCGCTATTTTGAATGGTTTAAACGTCGCGTCACTCATGGACAAACCCACTAATACGATTTCCGAACCTCTCGGAGCTGCGGCGGTTGCCATCGATGCCGTGACGCTTGCGCCTGCACACTCAAAAATCGCCGTTACGTCTTCCTCCATCCATTGATGCGCTAAGGCTTCGGTTTGTTGTTGAAGGCTGCCTGTGTGTGTTGCCTTGATTGCGCCCCAATCGGTGGCAATTTTTAATTTATCCGTATTTAATTCTGTCACTAACACTTTGTAACCCAATTTCAACGCCAAATGAGTCAATAATAACCCAATCGCACCTAATCCAATCACTGCAATCGTATCTCCCGGCTTTGCTTTGGAAGCATTTAAGGCATGTACGCCAACGGCTGTTGGTTCAATCGCCACCGCATCCGCATCCGAAACAGTCGTTGGCACTTTCCATGCAAACGCGGAGGGCAACACGATATATTCCGCAAAACAACCGACTTCATTGACACCCACAATCCGCTTATTGATGCAAATATTCCCGCGACCGCTTTGACAATATCTGCAATGATGACATGGAATATTAGGCTCCATCACCACCCGTTCTCCGATGCGCGACTCCGAAACACCCGTACCGACTTTATCAATAATACCCAAACCTTCATGTCCGATAATGTTCGGTTTGTCCAATAGGCGATGTCCTTGAAAAAGGTGTACGTCTGAACCACAAACGCCTATCATTTTCAATTTAATACGCACTTCTCCTGCTGCAGGCACTGGATTTGGTGCATTTTGGAGTTGAATCACTTTCGGTTTCAATAAAAAAGCTGCTTTCATAGCCTAAATTTTTATAAAAATGGACAAATAACAATTAGGTGATTTGGATTACAATATTAGTTATAAAGCGTATTGAAGCGTTTGTAAAAGGTTGAAAAGTACCAAATATTTTCTTAAAAGTACCTATTCCATTTTTGACAATGGTACTTTTGAAAAAACATATGGTATAATTGAAACAATAAGTACGTAGCAATACCAATATCTTTATACTTTTATTCAGAATTTAAAAAGGTGTTAAAAATAAGATGTAAATAAAGATTCGGTTAATACAGCTTTTGCCCGCATTTTTAGGAGGTCAAAACGATGAAAAACTGAATCCATAAAATTGCTAAAACACCCATTCAAAAATAAAAAATTTTGAATTTTAAGCCGTTTTGTTACTTTTGTAAGGGTTTACAAGTCCTTATTTTTAACAACTGTATGCTCATTAATTTTTTTTTGTAAATGTTTATGTTTAAAGACTCAATGAAAAATTTTACAAAACTGATTTTCACAGCATTATTATTTTGCTCTGTGAATGTTCTTTTCGCACAAGGTACGAGTGCGCGCATTTCTGGTAAAATCACTGATGCTAAAAAGCAACCGATGATAGGCGCGATTGTTCAAGCAGTGAACACGTCTAACGGTTTTAAAACAGCTACGGCTTCGGATGATAATGGAAGTTATGAGTTGCAAGAATTGCCATTAGGCGGTCCTTACACCTTAACTTTTTCTTCTACGGGTTCTCAAACCGTGAAACAAACAGGATACAATTTGGGATTGGGAGACCACCTTACGGTGGATGTCGAACTCAAAGAAGGGGCTACTGAATTGGGTGCAGTCGAAGTAACGGCAAATGCAATGACTTCTCGCACAGACCGTCTCGGCAGTGCATTGGCGATTACGGGCAAAACGATTGCTACGATTCCCACGCCTTCTCGGAATTTTGAACAATTGGCTTTCTTATCAGGTCAATCTTATACGCCCGATTTGGGTCAACGGAATTTAGGTGGTTTCACATTGGCTGGTGGTAAAGGGGGTAATGGCGGTTTCACCGTAGATGGTGCGAATACACGTCGTGGTTCATTCGGTTCAACGCTGGATGGTGCTGCATTTACGATTTCTCAAGAAGCCATTCGGGAATTTGAGGTTGAAACGAATGCATATAGCGTTAAAAACGGTCGTAATTCAGGTGGTGTTGTCAAAGCCGTTACCAAATCAGGTACGAATGAAGTACATGGTGCTGCATGGTATTATGCAGGTGGTGGTGACGCATTGTCTCAAACCAAAAGTCCAACTGGTGCATTATTGGCATCCGTTCCAAGTCAAGGACAATACGGTTTAAGCGTAAGCGGACCGATTATCAAAGATAAATTATTTTATTTTGTAGCGATTGACCGTTATGCAACGTCTCCGTTGACAGACCCGCGTACGCAATTTTTCGTCGATTATGCGAATCCAGTGTTTGCAAACGAAGGCGAGGCAAATACTTTTTATGGTTACACCAAAACCGATGCACAAGCAGTGGTTGATGCTGCAAAAGCAAAAGGGTACGATGTAGGTTCTGGAATCGGTACTTTGAAAAAAGATGCGGTGACGCAAAACGTATTTGCACGGATGGATTGGCAGATTAATGATAAAAATAGAGCGTCGATTCGTTACAATTATTTGAAATATAATTTGACGAATGAAGGGATTTCTGGCAATCAATTAAGTTTAGCCGCTTTCTTGCCCAATTCGGTTCGGGTGAATGGTACGGATGCAAGTAATTATCCATTTGAGAATTTAGACCACAAAATTATTGCGGATTTGCGGACGGATATTTCAAAAAATATCGTAAACAAAGCCGTTTTCCAATTTAATACTTCGGATAGGGGCAATAATCCCAAAGATGCTACTCAAGAACCGCGTGTTTATGTAGGCGTTCCTGCGGCAAATGGTCTTGGTGGTGGTACGATGGCGTTTGGTCAGTTGACTTGGATTCCAGAATTGATGCGTACGACTTCTTACCAATTCATTGATGACGTAACGTACAAAACAAATGGTGTGACTTGGACTTTTGGTACGAACAATCAGTTTTACCAACAAGCGGAGCGTTTGGCACACTGGACTGCACCCGTTGTGGTCTATCAAAACGTAGCAGATTTGAATGCGAACAAACCCTCTTTTTACCGTCAATTGTTGTCGGACAAATTGGATTTGAAAGCATTGCAACCTTGGAAATTAGCAGAATTGAGTTTGTATGCAGAAGCAGCCTTCAAAATTGGCAATGATATTAATATGGAAGCGGGTATTCGTTGGGATGGAACGTACCAAAGTGGTGTTGCGCCAACGCGGAACGAAGCGGTATTCGCAGGTTTGACTTACAATGGTAGGGCATTGGACAATTCAAAAGCCGTAAGCGACATGGCTCAATGGCAACCGCGTGTGCAAATGACTTGGGATATCGGTGGCGAGAAAAAACATTTCTTGAAAGCAGGTGCTGGGATGATTGCATCTCCAATCACAACGCAACCGATTACACAAACGTATTATAATGATGGCGTTCACACACGTCAGTTCAACTATACAAATAATGCCGATATCGTAGCAAATGTAGGCGCAGCAGGCAATTATGCAGACCCTGCCAACTGGTTGAGCAAGAAATTTGAAGGGCAAGCATTGCCAGCAGGGAGTGCAAACTTGATTATGGTTGACCCGAATTTTAAAATGCCAAGTACCTTGCGTACCAATATTAGCTATACTTACTTCTTCTCTGACCGTTTCAGAGCGACGATTATGGGTTGTTACAATGTAGGTTTCAATGATAACTACTGGGTTAATGCAAATCGCAAAATTGATAGTGTTAAAGGTATTGATGGGCGGGAAGTAACCAGTGCAAAAGTACCTGCATTACAAAACGTTGTAATGTTTACCAATGCAGATTGGACTTCTAAATACATGGCGGCGCAATTGGATTTGACCATGAAAATTGGCAAAGATGGTTTGTTGAATGTTACGTTGACCAAAGCGAAAGGTACAGGTGTTACGACTTACCACGCAGGTGGTGTATTTGACGATGCAGAATATGTAGGTGCGGATTATTACAATCGTTACAAAACGCATATGAATAATTCTAACCAAAACGGGGTTGGCGATAAAGTAGTGGTTGTATTTGCATCGCCACAATTTGCAGGTTGGAATATCGGTTTCAGCTTAATGGCAGCACATCAACGTCGTTTCAGTATCACCACAAGTGGTAATCCAAACTTGTCAACCGATAGAGATTTGGCTTATGTACCAACGGCTGCTGAATTGACCTCTGCTGAAAATAAAATTTTGGCAAACGTTGCACAAGAAGTAAGAGATGTTTTAGTACAAAGTTCTGGTCAAATCACAGGTGTTTATCAAGGCGTTTACCCTTGGATGTATCAAACGAGTGCTTCCGTTTCAAAAAGATTCAAATTACTTGACCAATATGGTGTAACATTAAGAGCTGACTTCTTCAATTTGTTGAATATGATTAGCCCATCTGCTGGTTACTATGCAAACTTGAACTCTACCCAAGATGACTATTATGGACGTTTTGTCAACTTGTTCAACTTTGTACCTGCGGCAAACCGTTATACAGTAAACTCTGGTCAAGGCACTTATACACGCGGTGGTTCTCCATTTAGCATTCAATTGGGTGCAAAAGTAGATTTTTAATGATTATTGAATCATATCCTTTTTTTTCCTATCACTATAATAATGTTGGCTGTTTTTTTTAAATTTTTATTTTAATTCTTTTGCTTACAAATTAGGTTTTTTGGGTTGAAAAATATTCAGCAAAGTTATAGTGGTAGAAAAAAAATTGCATTTTAGATTTTAAAGTTTTTTCATACAAGTTTAATGTTGAGAGGAAAGGGCAATTTAAAAAATTGCTCTTATCTTTTTTAACCAGAAACTGCCAAATAAAAAAGGCAACCGTTTCCAAATGGTTGCCTTTTTTATTAAGTAAAAGGAGCAAATGCTTTGCAAATGGGACAATGTTCTACTTTATGCCCGCGTGCAGGACAATATTCTCGTCCAAAATAAATAATTTGTAAATGCAATTTATTCCATTTTTCGATTGGAAAGAGGCTTTTAAGTGATTTTTCGGTATCTTCCACATTTTTGCCACTCGCCAAACCCCATCGTTGCGCCAACCGATGAATGTGCGTATCAACAGGAAATGCAGGTACGCCAAAGGCTTGCGACATCACTACCGAAGCCGTTTTATGACCAACACAAGGCAATTTTTCCAAATCTTCAAAGGATTGAGGCACGATTCCACCATGTTTTTCAATCAAAATGTGGGATAAATCATAAATCGCTTGAGATTTGCGCGGCGACAACCCACAAGGTCGAATGATAGCCCGAATTTCCTCTACGGATACTTGAACCATTTTTTGAGGCGAATCGGCTTTCGCAAATAGGGTAGGAGTGACCTGATTGACGCGCACATCCGTGCATTGCGCCGACAGCAAAACGGCTATTAATAAGGTGTACGGGTCTTGATGCACCAATGGAATCGGCGTTTCAGGATACAAATCTTCCAAAATTGCAGCAATTTGAGCCGCTTTTGTAGCACTCATTTACAAAATTTTATGCAATTGATGTGTTAAAAAATCCATCACATCCACACCATCCGCGTAATCGGATAGGGTAGGGGCTTGCGCCGCGCCAAAATCAAACGTCGGAATATTTCCAATTTTTTGTTTAGAAATAGCCAATTGAATGACATCTTGGCGGGTTGCCAATTGAGATGCTACGATTTTTAAATCATCATAATATTCGTAATATAAACAAGCAATCGGCGATGCAATCCCTTGATTTTCAGACATTAAGATACAACCATTGGCTTTATAATCGACGCGATTTAAAATCAATAAAGAATAATTATGGTCAAAATTATTTTTATATTTATGATTCATAACAACTCCATTATATTCGTGCAAAGCCGTCAACAAAGGCACAAAATCATAATCACGCGGCAAATATAATTTGGAAACATTGCGACATCCCAATCCATAATATTGAAATACATCTTTGCCTAATGCTTGTAACTCATCTTCCGTTTCAAAACCCGTCAAGACCGCAATAGCATTTCTATTTTTCCGAATAATATTTGGATATTTACCAAAATACGATTCAAAATATCGGGCAGAATTATTACTACCTGTTGCAATCACGGCATCAAAAGGTTGTAAAAAACCTTCGGTCGTTTCAAAATAAGCCGCAGAAGCAGGATATTTTTCCGCCATGACGCGCAATAAATGTGGTAATAAATATTTATCTTTTTCAGATAACTTCACTTTTGCCTTATGTCCCGCCATAAATACGCAAACAATATCATGGAATCCGACCAAAGGAATATTGCCAGCCAAAACCAATCCAACGATTTTAGAAGGTGTAATAGATTGATTATCAATGTTATAATGATTCGACCAAGCGATTAATTTGGATTGATCCAAAAAAGCATCGCGAATCGCTTCCAACGCATTTTGAATATTCGCAGGCGTAAACCATCCATTTGCCGCTTCACTGCGGCGCATGGCAACGAACAAATTTTCATCTGGTGCATCAGCCAAATATTGACCTAAATAGGCTAAGGCTTCAATTCTTTCCGATAATGTCATTCAACATATTTTTAATTTTAAAAATACCTAAATCGTTCATTCTGCGAATGTTATGTTCAGGAATGTCGTCTATATCGGGATAGGTATCCACTGCTTTGGTCACTGAGTCCTCCCGCAAAAAGTGCAACATTGGAAAAGGCGAACGATTCGTATAATTCTCAGGCGATGTTTTGCGCGTATCTGCAAATTGGTAATCGGGGTGAAAAGTAGCCACTTGAATCACGCCATCCAAATCTGCTTCTTCCAAAATCTCCTCAACAACCTCTTGAAAATCCCAATATTCGGTAAAATCATTAAAAATTTCGGGATGTATCAGCAAACTCGTCTCGCAAACCGTCGCCTCTGAATCTTTTAAAAACATTAATTCATCCAAAATGGCTTTTAAAAACGATTCAAGGTCATTTCCCTCAAAAACGGTATAACGAATTTTGTCCATTTTAAACGGCAGTTTCGCAAACGGACAAAGGTTCAAACCAATAACAAATTGTTGTATCCATTCTTGCGTAATTTGAATGGTTTGTGAGTGATTTATCATCATTTTTTTGAAAATAGGATACAATGGGAACGCGGATAACGCAGATTGGGCGGATTTACACGGATTTTCGGATTTTTATTTTGAATACTTAACTATTAAAACAAATAAAAATCTGCGTAAATCCGCCTAATCTGCGTCATCCGCGTTCCAATTAGATCCAACGTTTTATAATAATTGCTTCCGATAAGTTAAATAATCTCTCCATTTTTTCAAAACACCTCCAAAATCGGCAGGCAATTCTGAATCAAAAAACATTTTTTCATTCGTCGTTGGATGGACAAAACCCAATGTTTTAGCATGCAACGCTTGACGCGGAATTGTACGGAAACAATTGAGAACGAATTGTTTATACTTGGTGAAAACCGTACCTTTCAATATTTCATCACCGCCATAACGCCCATCCATAAACAACGGATGTCCCATATGTTTCATATGTACACGAATCTGATGCGTCCGTCCCGTCTCCAAATTACACTCCACCAAACTCACATAATACATCGCCTCCAAAACCCGATAATGCGTAATCGCCACTTTCCCTTCATCCCCTTCTGGAAACGCCTTAATCAACAACCGTTCATTTGGGTCACGCCCAACATTCACATGAATCGTTCCTGCCAATACATCGGGTTGCCCCCAAACCAACGCATGATAGGTTCTTTGAATACTATGGTCAAAAAATTGTTTTGCCAAACGCGACATCGCATACTCATTTTTCGCAACAAGCAACAAACCACTCGTATCTTTGTCAATCCGATGCACCAAATAAGGGCGTTGTCCATCACTATCAGGTGGGACTTCGCCATATTTTTCCCGAAAATAATACATTAAACCGTTCAAAAGCGTGTGGTCAGGATTGCCCAAACCCGGATGAACGACCAAACCGGGCGGCTTATTAATAATCATCACATCCTCATCTTCAAACACAATGTTCAAATCCATTTTTTGCGGCTCGATGTAATCACTTGCAGGCGGATGTGCGAGTGTCACCGTAATCGTTTGATTTGGACGAACTTTATAATTGGGTTTTATTTCTAATCCATCAACCAAAACAGAACCTGCTCGAATCGCATTTTGAATTTTATTGCGTGAGACTTGTGCGATTCTGTCCATTAGAAACTTATCAATCCGATATTGCGACTGCCCTTTATCGGTTACAATACGGTGATGTTCAAATAAATCATCGGATTGTTCGCCACCGCCTTGATTGTCACTCGTTTGGTTGACAATAGTATGTTGGTTGTGTAAATCTTCCTGCTCCATGTTAAGAGTATGAATTTTATTGTTTTAAGCATTAACTATTAGTTGACTATGATTTTAGAAACCTCTTTTTTAGGGATGGATTTTTGGGATTCATTGTTGTATTGTTGGATTGCCAACAATATAACAATGAATCCTAAAAAATATACGTCTAAATGAGTCTAAATTTTATCAACAAGCGGCGAAATTACGCTAAGTTTTACAAATATTTGTGGAACTTTTCTTTTAATTTTTGAAATCCAAAATTGTCATGTCACATTTTAATCATTTTAAGTATTTATAAAAATAACAAATGTTGGAAAAACCCTTTTGAATAAACAGAATCATTCTAAAAATCTAATTTTTTTAATCCAAATTATTGAAATCATGAAGCCATTTTCGACAGTATTGCTGTCACTTTTCATTGGAACAGCGAGTTTCGCACAATCACTTACTTTGAATCAGCCTGTCAAATTACCGACTTTATATGATTTAAAACAATATGACCCTGCACAAAACATATTGCAAGACCGCTTTTCGGATAGTATCGTGCCTTGTTTTTTAGACCGATTTAAAAAACGCAAATACGCGCCTATTGTGGTTGGCGGCAGTGCGGCGGTGATTGGGGTGAGTACCTATGTATTGATGAAGCATCTTTGGTGGGGTGATAAACCGACGAACTTTCATTTTGATTTTAATCGAGATTATAAATATGCGAATAATTTAGATAAGTTTGGGCATTTTATGGGTGGTGTTTGGGGAGCCGATTTTTACAGAGGCGTATTTAAAGAGTTGACTTTCAATGAAAAGGAAGCGGCTTGGTACGGTTTTGCGATGGCTGCGGGCGTGCAAATGGCAGTTGAATTAAAGGATGGATTTGCACCGAATTGGGGTTTTAGTTTGGGCGATGTGACTACGGGCAGCTTGGGTGGTTTGCTGTATGTGGGGCGTTTGCATTCAGAATTATTGCGAGAGACGGATTTTAAAATGAGTTATTGGCAGCGCAGTACTAAATACTTTGATTCCCGAGGTGCAAAAGTAACCATTTTTGACCCAGACGATTATTTAAATCAAACGTATTGGGTATCAACGAGTTTGCGTTATTTGACTCGTGAAAAAATAGCATGGGTTCCTGATTGGCTCAATTTAGCAGTGGGTTTTGGTATAGAAGCGGATAGTTGGAATCTGACAGGCGCAGGGGAAGGTGGCAAATGGGAAATCTACCTTGCACCCGATATAAATTTGGAAAAATTGTTTAAACCCAAAAAGAAATTTTGGAAATTGGTTTTTCATTCCATGAATTACGTAAAAGTACCGATGCCCACTTTGCAATTAGGTCCGAAAATAAAAGGACATGGATTGTATTTTTAAGTTTTTCGATACAATTGGAACGCGGATGACGCAGATTGGGCGGATTTGTACGGATTTTTAAAAAAAATCCGTGCAAATCCGCCCAATCTGCATCATCCGCGTTCCAATTCGCTCTCAACTCCCAAGTTATTTTTCAAAATAGGTTGTAGCCATTACAATTTTCGTAACTTTGTTTTTAATTTTTAAAAAAAAAGTATATTTCATATGCGTCAAGTATCAGATATTAAAAATGTTTTAATTATTGGAAGCGGTACGCTTGGTTTGCGGATTGGCTTGCGTTGTGCGTTAGATGGTTTTCAAGTCAAAATGTATGACCTTCAACAAAAACAATTGGATACAGCCCTTGTTTTTCAAGATAAAATTTTGAAAACATTGATTAAAAGCCAACAATGTACGGAGTTGCAAGCTATCGAAGCGAAAAAACGGATTGTGACTACAACAGATAAAAAATTAGCTGTTGCAGATGCCGATTTTATGAGTGAGTCGGTGACTGAAAATCCAGACTTGAAAAAGAAACTTTATGTTGAATTTGCGCCGCTTTTTGAATCTAAAACGGTGTTGACAACGAATACATCTTACTTATTGCCTTCTCAATTTGCCACAGAATCGGGTGCGCCCGACCGTTTTTGCGCTTTTCACTTTCATGATGTTTTTCATGCAAACGTGGTCGATGTGATGCCGCATCCCACAACGGCGACTTGGGTGGTGGATTTATTGATGGATTTTGGCAAAATCATCCATCAAACCCCTGTTTTTATCCAAAATGAATCGCCTGGTTACCTTTATAATGCCATGTTAGTTGCCTTGATTGGGGCGGCGGGCGATTTGAAAACCCGCGATGTCGGCAGTATTCAAGATATTGACCGTTCTTGGATGGGCAATATGAAAAGTAATATAGGTATTTTTGGCATGCTTGACCAGATTGGACTGGATACGGCTTGGCATGTGGTGAGTCCGCGCAAAGATTCCAAAAGTGTGCGTTTTGCAAATCTTTTGAAACAATATGTTGAACAAGGTAAGTTAGGCGTAAAGACAGGTGAAGGCTTTTACAAGTATCCGAACCCTGAATTTAAGAACCCGAATTTCCTATAAAAAAAAAGGTTTAAGAATCGTATTACTACGGTTCTTAAACCTTCCAACTAAAACCCCAAAAACTATGTTTTTTATTACACAAGAATTACCATGCTAAGATAGAGGCATTTTACAAATAAAAAAAATATTTATTGATTTATTTTACATAACTACCCTAAAATAATGATTTTTAGGTAGTATGAAAAATCCTTATTTTAAAAAACCAAATATTATTGTAAAATATTCAATTTTATAAAATATAATTTTTAGCCTAAAAATCGCAAATGGGAATAGCGGCGAGGAATCTAAAAGATTGTTTTTCATAATTCATTTCACAACAATAGGTTTGTAAACCATTCGTCACCAACAAATAAGGTACTTGCAAGACGAGATTATACCGCGCAATTTGTTCAAAAACGGCTTGGTCAATCGGAATATGAGCCGCTTTGCACTCCACTAACAGATAGGGTTGAATCTGCTTATCATAAATCAAAATATCACATCTTTTTTGTAATTCATTGATAATCAAACTTTTTTCTGTGCGAATTTGTTTGAATGGATATTTTTTTTCAAGATTTAAATATTGTAATACGAACTGTCGAACTAATTCTTCAGGTTGTAAAACCAAATATTTGCGTCGAATCGGGTCATAAATATGGGTTGTTGCGTCACTTGCCCGTTTAAATTTCAAAAAAGATTTATATTTTAAAAAATCAATTTCTAATAACATAATTTGGTACCGAAGTTCGTAGAGGTTTAAACCTCTACGAACTTTATTTTTCGATATATTTTTTATTTTTAAATTATTTAAAACAAATTATTTTAAATAAACTGCTATCTCGGCTACATTTTTTAATTGAACTTCGATATTTTCCTTTAAAGTGGTAGCCAAAGACAGACCGACATAATCGGGCGTAATCGGAAACATTTTATGTTTTCTATCCACCAAAACGGCAACTTCCACCTTTTTCGGCAAAATCGCCATCAACGGTTGCAGCGCGTAAAACACGGTTCGCCCTGTATTTGCCACATCGTCACAAATGATAACTACTTTATTTTCAAGCTGTTGCAAAGGCATTTCGATAAAAATGGGATTATTCAATGGCTCCGCAGGACTCAACCGAATGCGCGTCAACGTAATCGGAATCGCCGTTTGCCAATTTACCAATTCATTCATCAACAATTGCGCAAATTCCAATCCATTATTATTGATGCCCGCCAAAATAATTTCATCGGCATCGAAATTATGTTCTAAAATTTCTATGGTTAGCCGTTTTATCTTTTGCTGAATTTGTTTTTCTGTTAAAATTTTCATTTATTTTAATTTTCTTGTTTTAAAAATAAAAAATCAAATGCGAATGGTTTGCAAAACGGATAACCCATTTCGCCCGCAAAAATAACCACCTTCAACGTTTTTTTGACTTGTTTCATAAAAAAAGCATAAAAAACCTTTTTAAACCATTCAAAACAACTAAATTTACCGCATTATCCGATTCATCTTAATCAATGTTTGCATATGGCTCAAGCAATATTTATTCTACTCACCATTTATTTGGTTGGTAAGGCATGGAACAATTTTATGAAAGTTCGTCGTAATATCTTACTCGGTAAGGATGAACTCATTGAAGGCGATACCACGTTGCGGTGGAAAAACGTCTTGCTCATTGCGTTTGGGCAAAAGAAAATGTTTAAAAATTGGATTCCTGCGGTATTACACTTAGTGATATACGTTTCTTTTGTTATCACTCAAATTGAGTTATTAGAAATTTTTATAGACGGTAGCTTCGGGGTACACCGATTTTTTGCCCCTTATTTGGGCGTTTTGTACCCAATTATCATCAGTTTTATTGAAATTTTATCGCTTTTGACCTTTTTTGTAACGATTGCGTTTTTGGCAAGACGCTATTTTTTAAAGGTCGAAAGGTTTCAAAAACCAGAATTAGCAGGTTTTCCGCGTATCGATGCCGCCTTGATATTGATATTTGAAATAATTTTAATAACTGCTATCTTTTCCATGAATTGTGCAGACACTGTTTTGCAAGTAAAATATCCAGAAAATTACCATCATACAGGCTTTTTTGCGGTTAGTGGCTGGCTCGGACCTGCTTTATTCAGCAATTGGGATGGTCATTTATTGGTATTTGTCGAGCGATTTGGCTGGTGGCTGCATCTTGGGATGGTCTTTGTTTTCCTCAATTATTTGCCTTTTTCTAAACATTTACACATTATATTAGCCTTTCCAAACACCTTTTTTGCGCACTTGAATCCAAAAGGGCAAATGGAAAATATGCCCGCGATTATGAATGAAGTGCGCAGTATGATGGGTTTCGACGTTGAAAATCCACCTGCTGAAACCGCCGAAATGCCTATGTTTGGGGCAAAAGACGTGACTTCATTGAGTTGGAAAAATATTATGGATGCTTATACGTGTACCGAATGCGGGCGGTGTACGGCGGAATGTCCTGCGAATTTGACAGGAAAAAAATTATCGCCGCGCAAAATTATGATGGATGTGCGCGATAGGGCAGAGGAAGTAGGCAAAAAATTAGATTCTTGTGATGTTCGGTTGATAAATCCAGAAATTTATACAGAAGGCATGTCATTATCCAAAGAAAATTTTGAGGATGGGCGGAGTCTCTTTGATTATATTTCGTCGGAGGAACTACATGCGTGTACGACTTGTAATGCGTGTGTAGAAGCGTGTCCTGTTTTGATAAATCCATTAGACATTATTTTGCAATTGCGTCGGTATGAAATTTTGACCTTATCGGCGGGTCCGAGTGATTGGATGCCCATGTTTACGAGTTTAGAAAATGGCGGTGCGGTTTGGCAATTGGCGGATGATAGGGACAAATGGATTGCTGATGCTTTGTAAATAACGCGTAAATAGATTGTTTTTTTATGTAAAGTCATTGTTTTTAAAATGCCACAGATGAAAAAAAGCTGTGGCATTTTTTTTTGAAAAAATAGTTGAAAAAATAATTGAATTGTTAACGAAATCTTAATAGCTTTGCGCAAACAAAAGAAAAAACCACAATTTTGAAAAAGACAAACCCGTAACAAAACCCTTACAATTAAAATCATTGTGTTTAGTTTATTATTACAACCATATCCGAACAAGTGGGTGAATCCGAAACGGTGGCAGATGGAAATATTTCTTGGAGTCCTTGTTTTTGTGGTCATGCTCACCTTAAATCCGCCATTTTTAGAAACTTATACGCCCATACACCGCGTATCGGTTTCCTTTGCACATGGTGCAATGTGTATCCTTTCTTTGGTTTTTTTGCGGCGTGTAGGCGTTATCTTATTTCCCAGATTCATGGAAGATGAATTTTGGACAGGTTATAAAGTGTTGTTAATCAATGCTTTAGATTTAATATTCATGGGAGTTTGTAGTTATTTGCTGGCAGTTTGCTTAGGCGAATTGGAATTAACGGCAACCCATTTTTCTTTTTTCCAAATGCAAGTTTTTATACTTGGTTTTTTGCCCTTGACGTTTGCCGATATTTTGCGGCAGGTCTTTTTGCAGGAAAAACATGATGGGCGGGCGCGTTTGTTAAATCATCAATTGCGGGCTTTGCCTCCGAATTTGGTTTTTTCGCATTCTAATCGGGTGGTCAATAATCCTTTGGCAACCCATTTTGTAGTGATTCGAGGAGCGCATCCGCAAGAAAATTTCAATTTAGGGATTGAAAAAGGCTTGTTTATGCAAACAGAAGGGCATTTTGTGCGCGTTTATTATTGTGAAAATAAGCAAGTGAAGACGGTATTGATACGCACTAATTTGAAGAAAGTGATGGAAGATTTGAAAAATGTGCCTCAATATTGTCGGTGTCATACCAATTATTTGGTCAATACGAACAAAATTATGAGTGTTGAAGGCAATGCACAAGGCTATAAATTGGAATTAGAAGGGGTTGGACAATTTATTCCTGCGGCTTATACGCAAGAAATTTTGCGCCGAACCAATATTTCAACGCGGGTAGGCAAGTTAGATTTGGTTTATTAACCGTTTTTGAATTAGGATTTTTAGGATTATTAAGATTGGTTAGGATGAAATCCTAACCAATCTTAATAATCCTAAAAATCCTAATTCAAATAATGTTCAAATGTATTTTTTTAAATAAAAATTATCATTTTTACTGTTTTATAATCATTTATAAGACAATTATTTCGCAATTTTTACAAAAAACAGATTTTTATTTTAAATTATAAGCAAAATAAAAATGTAAAAAATAACTTGACAATATCAACTCTTTCTATCTACATTTGTGTATATAAATGAGATTTTATCTTTTTGAAAGTACTTTAAAACGTCGTCGCACACTTAGAGAAAACAAATACATTGAGATACGCACCTTTTTGTTACATCGAAAATGAGTTTACAAACTGTTTTAGCCGATTTTTTGGAGCATCCTACTTTGTACAGATACCTTGTATTTGCCAAATCCTATTGACATCCTGTTGCGTAAGCAAACCTAAGTGCCGTTTGTGCCTACTTAGGATTCTATCGTCGTGTTTTTTCTAAACCATTAAAAACAGGAATGACCATGCCTATTGAAATTTTTGAACTTGTCATCAAAGCTGCTGTCAAAAATCCATTGAAAGAGCGCGGCAAGCTGGACAAAGGAATACATCGTGCTGTGGCGGAATATCCCCAAGCACTTACAGACGCACAAGTCCAACTTATCTTGGACAGGCTCAAAATCAAAAAACGACAATTCGTTCAGATTTGAGTAGCGTAGCAAACTTGATTTAGAGCATTATGCAGCAAACACATATTATCCATCATCAACGATTGGAGTTGGATTTGCAGAACGAACAAGATGCATCCCAAGTGCAGCGTGATTGGAGTCGTTGGTATCAGAAACAGTTGTTACCCAAATTGGAAAAACGATTATCTGCCTTGATGCCTGCGAACCAATTTCTGAAAATAGAGCGATTAGAAGTCGATTTGGGAGACATTGTTGGGCGTAAAACCGATAAATCCTTGACAGACCACTGTATTCAAGTTTTTGAAAAAGCCTTGATGCAGCAATTGTCGGATTGTCATAGAGAAGGTTATGTATCGCGGGAAGCGAATGCGATGACGGCTTTTTTAAGTTTTTTGCAGATAGGTTATCATGCAGAATGGCTGGCGCGTGAACCTAAATTATTGGAAAAAGATATTTTACACGCGCTTCAAGTCGATTTTCAAAAGTATGAGCAAGTGATTTTGCAAGTATTGAGTAGTAACAAAGGTTGTATTCGGCGGTTAGTTTGGCAATTTCCAGATGCTTTTTTAGAAAAGCTCTTGTTGAAATTATTTCGATTTGATTGGATGGACGAATTAGCTTTGTTTCGCCAATTGGATAGGGCGTATCGAAAGGATTTATTAGCAGAAATCATTGAAATTGCGGTGTTGGATACGCCCTTATCTGCCAACAAATTGTTGATAGCTTTGGAAACCTATCTGGATCATAATTTGCGCGAAAATTATTCGGAATCGGCAATGGTGGAGTTGCGCAATGAGATTTTAGGCGATAGGGTTTTGCGTTATGACCGCCGTGTGAAATTAGTAGTAGCGCAACAAGATATTTTCATCGAAAATGCGGGTTTGATTTTATTACATCCGTTTTTATTTGCTTCCGCAGAGGAGTTGAATTGTTTGGAAAATGATTTATTTAGGAGCAAAACGGCGCAGTTTCGAGCGATTCACCTTTTTCAATATCTTTGTACGGGTGTGATAAACGCACCCGAATATGCATTGATGCTCAATAAATTGTTGTGTGGCATGCCTTTACATCAGCCGATTGAAAGAGAATTGCCTTTGAGTACGGATGCGATGACAATGATGGATGGTTTATTAGAATCCATCATTGAATCCCAACCTGTTTTCGGAAAAATGGGTTTGCGACAATTTAGAGAACGCTTTTTGCAACGGCGTGGCAAATTAACCCGCAGTCCAGCAGGTAATGATTGGCTTTTATACGTCGATAAAAAGGCAACAGACCGTTTAGAAACCTATTTTAAATGGGATTATGGTGTTATTAAATTGCCTTGGATGACTGAAACGCTCTATGTTATCTGGTAAAAATGGTTGTGAGTTGGTAAATTTGTTATACACCCCTTGAAAACAGATTGAAATGCGTTAACTTGCAGCCGTTTAGTGTTTTAATAGATTACTCCATTTCCCGCTTAAAATATTATGGCAATTATAAGATTTAAAGTATTGACACTCAAAGAGTTTCAAAGTTGGTTGGCAGAAGAACCGATTACACGTACGGTTGAAGTGATTCAAAATCATCATACATGGAAGCCTGATTACAAACGTTTTACAGGTAGTAATCATGTTGAATTGTTGGAGGCGATGCACACAGCGCATATTGCGCGCGGGTGGGAGATGATAGGTCAGAATATTACCACTTTTCCAGATGGGAAAATTGGCATTTGCCGTCCTTTCAATCGCATCCCTGCGTGTATCTATAAATCGAATGAAGGCGATATTTGCATCGAACATTTAGGTAATTTCGATATGGGCGGTGACCAAATGACGAATGAACAACACGATACGATTATTGCATTGAATGCGATGTTGTGTATTAAGTTGGATTTATTCCCTTCGATTGACGAAATTGTGTATCATCATTGGTTTGACGCGGATACAGGAGAAATGATTGGTAGCCCGAATCCCAATCAAAAATCGTGTCCGGGTACGAATTTTTTTGGTGGTAACACGACTGAAGCCGCCGAAGAAAACTTTTTGCCTTTGGTTCGATTGAAAATTGGTGAATTGAATACGCCCTCGAATCCTAAATTGAATAAAAATAAAATTCAACGCGGTTTGGTTATTAGCAATGATGCTTTGAATGTGCGAGATGCGCCCAATATGACAGGAAAAATAGTAGATAAATTACAACGAGGGATTCAAGTTGGGATTTATGAAGAAAAAAGTGGTTGGTATCGAGTGGATAGGTTGTATAATCGCTGGGTTGCTTTAAAATATATTCGTAAAGTTACTATATAATCCAATTTGCGCGGCAGGGTTTGAATTAGGATTTTTAGGATGATTTGGATTCCATTGGGATTGATTTTTAGGATAAAATCCTAAAAATCAATCCCAATGGAATCTTAAAAATCCCATAAATCCTAATTCAAACCTTACCGCACAACTTAGGTTATATAATTCTTGAATTAGGAATAAAGGAATTATTTTTTGGTTACTAAGTAAAAAGTTTTAAAATTACCTCTATCGGTGCGCCAACCTGTTATCGTATCTATTTCGGTTTGAATAGGGCTGTTTTGCCAAATGTTTGCATTATCTTCATCGGTGATGAAAATACGATAGGTTGGATTATTAAAAGAGGTGTTAAAATCACTCCATGTTTTGTAGGGAATGCCTGCCCGACTTAGATAGACGGGAATACTTGGCAAGGCATAATTAAAATCAAAGATAACAGGCGCAACTGTATTTTGCCATTTTGTTTTAGCTATTATTTTTTGAACCACCGTCATTGATAATTGTCGATGTGGTTCAAGCGCGGGAATGATTAACACCCAAATAATGGCATTTAAAATCAATCCTGCTGTTGCATAAAAATAAGGTTTAAAATGATTAATGTATAATAATTTGATTTTCAATAAATGATACATTCCAATTATTATAAAAAGTATTGCTAATAACCTACTTGGGAAAATTAAAGATTCAAAAGGCAATTGTTTTTTCAATAAAAAGAGCGCAATCCCTGCCCCGATTTGAATCAATCCTGAAACAATATTTAAAAAAGCAGGCATTTTTTGATGCGTTGCAATCAATCGCCCAATTGAAGTAACCAAAATCGGTAATGCTGCCAATGCGTACGCGGGCAATTTACTGGGTAGGCATTCATAGAAAATCCATCCGCAACTTATCCAATATAAATTGAGTCGATGGACGTTTTTTTCAGCAATACTTTGTGTTTTGTTAAAAGGATGGGTAAAAATATCATAAACGCTTTTGAAAAAATAAGGCAATAAAAGGATGAAATTGAACGCAAACACCCCAAAATAGTATCCAAAAGGACCCGTTTGTCCAAAAACGCTGCCTGAAGTGCGTTTAAAAATGTACCAATCCAATAACCATTGTATGAAAATGCCGCCATCTGCTATCCATGCCATGCGTCCCCAAATCAATAAAGGGATGAATGTCAAAAATAGGAGTAATCCGATTTTCAAAGATTGCATTTTGTTATCATCCAATAGGAATTTTAAAAAAATACTCCCGCCCACTGTTATTAAAATGGGTGGACCTTTGACCAATAAACCGATACTGACGATGCTTAGAAGTCCCCCTAAATAACGCAATTGATTGGTTTCCAAATATAATTGTAATAAAAAATAAGCTAATGTGGTACAGCATAAAAGGGCGGCATCTGTCAAAGCAATTTTGGCAAATAAAAGGGGGAGGATGGATACCATGAAAACAAGGCAACTCCATTGGGCGATTTCTGCTGAAAATAATTTTTTTCCGAATCCCCAAAAAGTCAAAAGCGTTCCTAAAATGCACAAACAAGTAGGCAATCGCGTTGCAAATTCGTTTTCACCAAACAGTTTATACGATAAAGCAATTGCCCAAAAATGAAAAGGTGTTTTTCGATGTGGTTCACTCCATTCAAAATCGGGGGTTATCCAATCACCTGTTTTAAGCATCGTGTGCGCAAAGCCTGCATAAGCAGACTCATCTTGTTCCCATAAAACAATTTGGTTGTTTTTGTAAAACAATAAAACCGTGAAAAGCATAAAAGTTATAATCAGAAAACGATATTTCATTACTTGTAATGGCGGATTCAAAAGATTAAAAAGAATACATAAAAAAAACTCGCGCCAAGTTATGACCTTGACGCAAGTTTTGAATGATTTATAAATAAATGTCGTAATTTTATTTTACTGTTTTATAATTTTTCCGATATTATTGGAATTTCCAATTTTGATAAAATACAGACCTGCTGCAAATGTTGAAATATCCAATGTCTGTATCATGGATTGATTTAACTCAAATTGTTGAATCATTCTACCATTCACATCTGAAAATTGCACCATTTGACCTAAGTATTTAGGCGTTTTAAAATTGAAAATCAATACGTTATCCGTCGGATTCGGCGAAATCATCAATGCGCCTTCTTGGTTAAATTCTTCGGTAGCCGTAAAATTTAACGCAATTTGTTGAGAAGTGCCTCTGCCACAATATTGATTATAAGCTAACAGCGATACATTATACGTTCCCGGTGTTGTATAACGGTGTGCTGTCGGATTTTGCAAGGTTGAGGACGTATTATCTCCAAAATTCCAATTAAAATTCTGTGCGCCAGTTGTCAAATTTTCAATTGAAATGACATTATCCGATAATTTGAAAATATTGAAAGCAGGGCGCGGTGGATTATTCACTTTAATGTAAAAAGAATCTCGTAATTCTGATGTACCAACACCATTACTCACCGTTAACAAAACGGGCCAAGTACCAACGGTATCATATTGAATAATCGGATTGGCGATATTCGAGCTGCGCGGACGACCGCCCGGAAATTGCCAATACCAATTATTCACATTCAACGCATTAATTGTATTGAATTGAACCGTCATAGGTAGGCAACCTTGTGTATAATTGGCAGCAATTTGGGCAGTTGGCAAAGCCAACATGATGACTGTATCTCTGTAAATGCTTGAACCACAATTGTTTGTAGCGGTTAAGGTAATTACAAAAGTCCCTGCACGGTTATACGTATGGCTTGGATTGGATTGTGTAGAACGCGCTGTGGCATCTCCAAAATCCCAATTATAACTCACACCTTGTGCGGTTCGATTGGTAAAAATGACATCTCGCCCTGTCCGATTCATCGTGAAAAAAGCCATAGGCGTACCCGTTACTCGAATGTACTGTGGGCGCAACAGCGTATCCCGTCCGTTTGGATTGGAAACAATCAAGGTTACATCATAAGCACCACCTACAAAATATTGGACAATTGGATTGCGTTGATTAGAAGTAGATGGCGTTCCACCCGGAAATTCCCAATACCATTGCGCTGCATTATTGGACGATTCATTATTAAATTGAATGGTTGCATGCACACAAGTATCGGTCGTTCCTGCAATAAAACGAGCAATCGGTGGCGTATTGAGCGATACCACTCGAGTAAGGACATTCGTATCGCAACCACTAATTGCTTTGAGCGTAACCGTGTAATTGCCTTGCGCTGCGTAGGTGTGTGTCGGATTTTGGGCAGTACTTAATGGTGTATTATCCCCAAAATTCCAAATATAGGACAAGGCTAAGGTTGATTGATTGTTAAAAGTAATCGTATTGCCCGCCGCACTGCTCGTAAAAGCCGCATTTGCAGCAGGAGAAACCGTCAAAGTACCCACTGTGGAAATTAAAACACTGCCTGTACAATTGGTAATAATGCATCGATACCGATATTGATCCATCAGCGCGGTGACATTATTGACTTGCAAGGTAGCTGTTTGCGCACCTGAGTACGTCAAATCATTTGAAATCGGCTGAAAACCACCTAAGGCTTGACCCACTTCCCATTGATAGACGATATTTACGCCAATAGCTGCAACACTCATCGAAAAATTGCGAGTAGGGCATGCTGCGATAGAGCTTGGTTGCCTATTAAAAGCGAGACTCCGACTCACGGTTTCAGAGGCGTAAGCAATATTATCATTTACGGTCAAAGTCGCCACTTGCCCGCCACTACCTGCTCCACCACCTGTATTACAAGTTTCCGTAGAATTGATACTCTGACCTGCAACGCCGCCTGTGAAAGTGGAAGTCGGGGTTGTGCCAGTTGTTTTTAATAATATTTTGCCGCCGCCGCCACCACCACCTGGACCCGTACAACGGTCTGCATTGCCATTATCACTATTTCCGCCAATGCCTCCTTTGGTTTCAAGGGTTAATGCGCCCACAATTCGACCTTCTAACAAGATAGTGCCGCCGCCGCCGCCACCACCGCCGCCTTGTGAACTGCCCACTGTACCATTTTCGCCATTGGCTTTAATACTTTTTGTATTGGCATTCAAGGTGTTGGCTTTTATCAAAATAATGCCGCCGCCATTGCCACCTTTTGCTGTATTAGGCTGAACCGAACCTTTAGTATGACCAGCACCGCCGCCGCCGCCCCAAAATAAGCGATTATTGTTATTGGCTACTGCCAAACCCTGACCGCCAATGCCGGGATACGCTCCCTTGCATCTCAAAGTCAACGGTTCTGCATTAATACCACCATTACCGCCATTGCCCACATTACCGCCGCCGCCGCCGCCCGATTTGTGGTCATTACCGCCGCCGCCACCATTATTTTGCCTACCGCGTCCTGATTCTCGACTGTTTGTTATCATCGAAATCCCTTCTCCTTTAAAGGCACCTTTGAAATCACCCGCATTATAAAAATAATCATTGGCAGGCGAAATACAGGTGGGCGATTGGCAGGCACAATCTATATTGAAACCATGTCCTGCACCGCCTAAAAAGCCAGTAGCAGAAGCATCAATATTCGCATTAAGATTTAAAGTAGTCGCTTCAAAAGCGATAATGCCTCCTGTTTGCCCGTCCCAAGGCGTTGCGGTAAGATTATTTTGTACGGTTGCCGTCGTGTAAGTTGGATAAGAAACGATTTGAACGGCATGGTTGACATCATAATCGGTTAAATTTTTATATTTTAAAAAAATAACGTTGCCACTAATGCTGTCAATAGTGTTAATTTCATATTTTCCTGCATTTCGGAGGCTGTTTAAAGTCCCAAAATTGGAATTATTACTTTCATCCATCAATGCACCTTTCATCTGAATCAACAGTATTTTCAGATTGGGCGTAAAACCAGCGGTCGAACTGACCGTCAAAGTTTGTTGGCAGGTGTCCATCGCGGTTACTTTTGCGTAACTATTAATGGTGCCAGATAAATTAGTCTGCGCTTGTAAAGGATTGTTCATAGCGCAAAACAACACGAACAAAGAGTGTAGAACGATTCTTTTCATTATTTGGAGCGTTATTTTACTGGGGATTTGTTGGTTTTGGAACGATAGTCCTACAACATTTTAAACTTATTGATTGAAAAGACGCACGGAGCTTGATTTTATTGTGTTTTGGGTTTCAAAACGATGATATTACTCACAGGTCTTTCGCCTAAATGGTCAAAGACATTAAAAATTTCTTTTTGTTGAAAATAAAAAGTTGCCCACACAACGGCTTTATCAAGGAGTTGAATTTTCCAAGCAGCGTTTTGAAATGCCATTTGGGTTTGGCCAGCGTATCCATTTGCACTTTTCCAGTCTTGGGAAAACAGGTACAAATGCTAAAAATCCCTAAAATCGAAAGAATATTTTGTTTCATAAAGGTAAAGGAGCGAATAAAATTGAAAAATATTAAAAATACTTGTACAAGTTGTAAAAAAGTTGTATGTTTGTCACAGATTTGTCACAAAGACAAATTGATTTTGGTTTTAATAAAACTTTTCCTATCCAAAAATGTTGTTGTGGAATACCAAAATCATTAAATTCATAATGGAAAATTTAGCAATTGCGACTTTGGGCGGCGGCTGTTTTTGGTGCATCGAAGCGATTTTCGATGCTTTACACGGCGTTCAAAAAGTAGTATCAGGTTATTCGGGCGGCACAGGGAGTCCGACTTACAAAGCCGTTTGCGGGGGGCAGACTGGACATGCGGAGGTAGTGAATGTGCATTTTGACCCACAAGTGATTGATTATGAGGATATTCTGCGTATTTTTTTTCACGTACATGACCCAACAACCTTGAACCGACAAGGGGCAGATGTGGGTACGCAATATCGTTCTGTAATTTTTTATCATAACGCTGCTCAACAAAGCAGTGCTGAAAAAATTGTAGCAGAAATAGAAAAAAAACAACTTTGGCAGGATACAATTAAAACAGAAGTTGCTATCTTTACTCAATTTTTTCCTGCGGAGGATTATCATCAGGATTATTTCAATTTGAATGGTTACGCACCTTATTGTCAATTTGTGATTGCGCCCAAGATTAAAAAATTTCGTTTGAACTTTAAAGATAGGTTGAAAGCAAATTGATACTTTTAAAAATTGTAACTATTTGAATAACAATCATTTAAACAAAATAATTTCGATTGAAAAATTTATTTAAAAATATTTGTTTGATAATTAATTGGTTTTTAGTTGGAGGCAATGCGAGATGCGTTGCCTTTTTTTGTTAATGAAGTTAAATATTGATACGATTAACTATTTTTAAAAAAACAAACAGGTAAATGGAACAATCTAACCTTAAACGCAAACTATCGTTGCTTTTTTTTATGGGCATTTTGCTGTTGTATGCGTGTCCGAAAAGCGCAGTGACGCTTTGCGAATCAACCGAACAGTTGACCATTGAAAGTTATAAAGTGTTCAAGCAAGATGCTACAGGTTTTCTGGTTTTTAAAGCTAAAATCGCTATTGATGCGGATGGTTCTCCGCGTGCTTACGGACCCAATGATACGGGTTTAGACGAGTTGAGCAATGCCAGAACCGATGGCAAATGGGTGGGTATTGTCGTAGATGCGGGTGATAAACCCGTTATTCAAGGTAGAAATGACCCTTATCCCGGCTTTTACATCTCTCCAACAGCTTTATATGACCCGAATTACGCTCAGACAGACCCGCGCTGTTACGTCAATTCAGAGGTGATTCCTTATTATGTGTTGCCACAATCCTTGATGGATAAATATAATATGCAAGTGGGTGATATGGGATATGTTTATAATCAATTGACGCGTTTGGGCAGTTTTGCGATATTGGCAGATATTGGTCCCGAAGGAAAATTGGGTGAAGCATCCATTGCTTTGGCGAGCAAAATTGGGTTGACCAATGTTTCGCCGCGAGATGGAGGCTTGGAAACCCCTGATATTGTGTATATCGCATTTCCAAATTCTGGTTTGGGCGCGGAAAAACACCGCACTATTGAACAAATCAATCAAAAAGGTGCGGAAATGTTGGCTAAAATCGATAATAATATTATAACTTGTTTTAAAAAAATGTAAAACTTGGATTTTTGGTAGTCGGGAAATAAATTTCCCGACTACCAAATTGGTTACACCTCAAAAAATCTAAATTTTATTTCATACTTTTGCGCTTCATTATCAAACCTCATTCTATTTAAAAAAAAGAATTACAAACAAAGCGAGCTAAGGCTAAACAAAATGAATCTATTCTCTACTACTCGCCGTCGTCGCGGACACGGTGCAATGGTGCTATCTGCAAGCATTATATTAATGTCTTTTAACATGCGTGAATCCCTTCCATTGTGCGATACGACGCATTTAACAGTGATTGAAAATTTTAATGTATTGCATCATAATTCGACGGGTTCCTTAATTTTTAGGGCAAAAATTGCCATTGATGCAGATGGTTCGCCCCGCGCTTATCATCCTAAAAACACTGGTTTGGATGACAATGCCCGTGCAAAAGACGGGAGTGGACATTGGGGCAGTGTCGCGCTTGGGTCGAATGGCAGACCTGCGGTGCAAAAAAAAGGAGACCCGAATCCGGGATATTATGTTTCCACGACTTCTTTGCAGAATCCTAAATTGCCTAAAACAGACCCGCGCCGTTATGTAGATTCCGAAAAAATACCTTATTTTGTCATGCCTGATATTTTGATGTGGCCAAGCAATATTCGAGTAGGAGATATGGCATATGTTTTTAATTCAAAAAACCAAAAAGGCGGTTTTGCCATTTTAGCGGATGTCGGACCAACGAATCGTTTGGGAGAAGCGTCGATTGCATTAGCGAAAAAATTGGGCATTGCCAATACGTCACCGCGCAAAGGTGGTTTGGGAACGCCAGACATTATATATGTCGTGTTTCCAAATTCGGGTTTGGGCGAATATCAACACCGCACGGTTGCTGATATTGAGCGGATTGGCAATGAAAAATTGAAAACAGTTGGTCGAAATGTAGTGGATTGTTTTTAGAAAAATGGTTTTCGCTTTATCAAAATGTGATACTATTGGAACGCGGATGACACGGATTGGGCGGATGGGCGCGGATTTTTTATTTTAAATAAAATTATAAGTAGTTGACTCGAAATAAGCTATCAAAACGTAAATAGTTGAAAATCAGCGCATTTGTATCGAATCAAGGTCGGCGAGGTTCCAACCTCGCCGACCTTTTGGATCGGTTATTTCAATTGAACTATTTAAGCTGCATATTTTTATAAAATAAAAAATCCGCGCCCATCCGCCCAATCCGCGTCATCCGCGTTCCAATCGTATCTTAATTGTATCGCCATTTTCCAAAATACTTACCTTTGAAAAAAAACAGATGTGCAAATGAATTATTTTCAACGATTTGACGTTATTATTCCGTATCCTATCAAGCGGGCAAAGCTATGAAAAATGGCGAGACAACCGCCTGCTTTAAACCAATTTAATCATACGACGCATTTAAACGGAACAAATTATGAGATTGCTTGTAAAATCCTTGCTTGTAACGACGTTGCAAGTTGCCTACCTTTCTAATATGGCTTTTGCACAAACGGTCGCGCTTGAAAAAGCGGATAAACAATACGAATTGTTTGCCTATGCTGCGGCTGCCAAATCTTATGAATCCTTTTTGGAAGTGAATGAGGATACTCAGGGCGTGATGTCGCGGTTGGCAAATTGCTATCGGCATCTCAATGAGTTGGAACGGGCTGCTGAATGGTATGCACGAGCCATTCAAATGAAAACAGATGCCAATGTGTATTTGCATTATGGTCAAGTACTTATGATGCTTGAGCAGTATGATAAAGCGACAGAGATGTTTAAAAAATACGCGGCTTCTAATGAATCCCATCAAAAAGTGGGAGACCATTTTATAGGCAAATCGGCTTTCGCCAAACGCCATGAAACGCCCGCGCCTTATGAATTGTCGCTTGCCAAATTTAATACGGCATCTTCCGATTTTGGAGCGATTTTATATCAAAATAAAGCAATTTTCTCCTCTACGCGCACGGATTTGAAACGAAAAGTAGAAGGTAACAAAAAAGATTGGACGGGTGCGGCAAATAATCAATGGTTTTCAAGTGATTTTAACAACGAAAAATCGACGTTTTTTAAAACAGATTTAAAAAATGTTTATAATGATAGTTATGCTTCGTTTTCCAAAGATGGAAAAATGGTAGCCTTTACGCGCAATAATTTTGGAGATGGAGAACGCATTGCATCAAAAAGTGGTTTAGAAATGTCGATTTATACGGCAATAGTGCTTCCGAATGGAGATTGGTCGGATGTGCGTGCTTTTCAACACAATTTGAGTGCAACAGGTTTTCCAAGTTTGAGTGAAGACGGTAATACGATGTATTTTGCATCCGATAGACCGAATGGATATGGTGGTTTTGATATATATATGTCTTTCAAAAAAGGGAATCAATGGTCTGAACCGCAAAATTTGGGAAATACCGTCAATTCGATGGGCGATGAAATCACGCCCTTTGTGCAAGGCGGTCAATTATTCTTTGCATCGGATTGGCATCATGGTTTTGGTGGGTATGATATGTTTAAAACAGAACCTTTGAAAGGTTTTTGGGCAGAACCGATTAATGTCGGCAAAGGTTTAAATTCATCGGGGGATGATTATGCTTATTTTTTCGATGTTTCGGCACGTAAAGGTTTTGTTACATCCAATCGGCAGGGCGGAAAAGGCAAAGAAGATGTATATTTGTTGAGTTTGAACGTTAATTCAGCTTATATTGCGTTTTATGATGAGGAAACCAAACAGCCTGTGAACGTATATGGAAAAGAAATAGATGTGTTGCAAGGCGAAGTTTCTGCCTTAAAAATCGGCAAAGGCGATTTCATATACGAATTTAATAACAATCAAGCATTGGTTTTACGCGTCAAAAAGGTGGGTTATAAAGTCGATAGTTTTCGGATTTTGCCAATAGAGGCGCAAGGCAGAACCGTAGAATTGGCTTTGAATCGTATTCAAATGGATGTGCCAACCGAAATGGGTACGAATAGTTATGCTGGAATGGTCAAGGACGGGCAGACGGGCGCACCGCTTGCAGGCGTGACGGTGACAAGTATGAATCAATCGGATAAGAAATCGCAAACGACTAAAAGTGATAAAAATGGTCGATTTAGCTTTCATTTACTCAAAAATGTCAGCTATATCTTGACTTTTTCCAAAGAAAATTATGCTATTGCCCATAAATTGTTGAAATCGGTGGATGGCAAAGAGCGCAATTTGGGCGAAATTCGGATGGAAATTGGTGGCGATACCAAAATAACGCTCGCTGTTACAACCGCACCAATCAAGGATTCGCCGCAAGAAACGCCTAAGTTAGCTATTTCTAACAATACAACTACGCCTACTGCGCCGCAGATGACGGCAAAAGGTCAAGGTTTTTCAGTACAATTATCGGTGATTGCATCGACCCAGATGGTGGATTTAAGTCCATATGATGCGTTAAAATCGTTTGGTAAAGTCTATGCAGTACCAGAAGATGGCAAAACGAAAATTCGATTGGGCGTTTTCAAACATCGGGCGGATGCGGAAACGGCTTCTAAAAAAGCGGCTGAAAAAGGTTACAAAGGAACCTTCGTATTGGATGAAGTGAATGCGGAAGCAATTCGCAAAAATACAGTTGCGGCAAAAAGTGGTGAAAAAGAGTCTAAATCGGATGCTGAAATAGCGGTTACAAAGCCAAATCCGTCGAAAATAGCTGATAAATCGTATAAAGTGCGGATTGCGGCATTTAAAAACCCTAAATTATTTGACGAAACGCATGTTAAAGATTTGGGCAAAGTCGAACAGATTCGAGAAGGAGAGGTGACGATTTTTGTTTTCAATGGCATAAAATCGTTGGATGCGGCGCGAGAATTGCGCGGCAAAGTGCGAACCGCAGGTTATAAAGACGCTCGAATCGTGATTTATGAACATGATACATTTCGATTTGTTGAATAATTGACAGTTTGAATTAGGATTTTTTGGATTTGTAGGATTCAATTAGGATAAATCCTAATTGAATCCTACAAATCCAAAAAATCTAATTCAAACCATATATCGTTAAGTGAAAAATGCGTCAATTGGAATCAATTGGCGCATTTTTTTACTTAAAATCACCTTTTCCAACTGAAAAAAAGGTTTGCTTTCAGATTTAAATCTAAATTTGTGCCTTTAAAGGAAATGGTTCACCATTTACAACAACCTCTGTTATCAAACAATCATTCATCCTACATGCAACCAAACCAATCAACTGCCTATAAAATTGAAGGTGGTGCGCCTATTGTGGGCGCAATTCGCTGTTATGGGGCGAAAAATTTTGCCACAAAAGCCATGATTGCCGCGCTTTTGGGCGATTCTCCTACTTTATTGACCAATGTGCCGCCGATTGGCGATGTGGAAATCACTGCCGATATGTTGCGTTCGCTTGGCGCAACGATTGTTTGGGATAAAAAAAGCAAGTCAATGACGATTGACCCGACTTCGATTCGGGAAGCGCATATTCGACAACCGCATTCGGGCAGTAATCGGATGCCGATTTTAATGCCGGGTGCTTTGCTGCATCGGTTCGATGAAGTGAGTGTGCCTTTGATGGGCGGTTGTGCGATTGGCGCACGCGGCGTTGATTTTCATATTGATGCTTTGCGCGATTTCGGTGCGACGATTGCCGAAACGCCAGAGGGGTATGTTGCTCGAAAAAGCAAACGACTGAAAGGCACTCATTTTAAGTTGAAATATCCGTCTGTGGGCGCGACCGAGACGAGTTTGTTTTTAAGTGTCTTGGCAGAAGGCACGAGTATTATTGAAAATGTGGCGGTTGAACCTGAAATTATGGAATTGGTCACGATGTTACGGGCTATGGGCGCGGTGATTTTCACCAATTCAGGTCGTGAATTTAGAATTGAAGGCGTTTCCAATTTGAAAGGTTGTCGAATGAACATTCTCGGCGACCGCATCGAAACAGCAAGTTGGGCTTCTTTGGCGGCGGCTTCTGATGGCGAAATTACGGTACATGGTATCAAACCAGAGACTTTGGGCAATTTTTTATCGTCTTTTCGACAAGCAGGTGGTGGTTTTGAGTTGGAAGATGGCGATAGCATTCGTTTTTTTCGGGCGGAGAAACCCAAAGCCATTCATTTAGAAACAGATGTTTATCCCGGTTTTTCGACCGATTGGCAACAACCTTTTGCTTTATTTTTGACGCAAGCGGAAGGGATTTCGGTTATTCATGAGACGGTTTATGAAAATCGGTTTGGTTATTTGAAAGCCTTGAAAAAATTGGGTGCGAAAGTGCAATTAGTACCACATTGTTTGGGCAGTTTGGACTGTCGATTTACGGGAAAAGGGCATGAACATAGTGCCATTATTTCGGGACCAACCCCTTTAATTGCGCATCCTGACCCTTTGACAATACCCGATTTGCGGGCAGGTCTGGCATATGTTATCGCAGCATCACTTGCCAAAGGGACGACTTATTTAAAAGGTGTCCCGATGATTGAACGCGGTTATGGTGATATTGTACCGAGATTGCGCAAAATGGGTTTGACCATTGAAAAAGTAAATTTGCAAACGGCATAAGTTTTTTGCCCTAAAAGGTACAAAAAGCATCGAAATTTCAAAAAAAATATTATTTTTGTGCCTCCTTATGGTAAAAAAAAACACATAAGAACATTGTTATAAATTTTTAACTTTGTTAAAGTCGTCGAGTTGACCAACTCGACGACTTTTGGATAACTCCATTTTCCCTAAAAACCAACTTGCTAACAAGACAATGTTGAAGAATAACCTAATCGTTGAAAACTATACGCTCAAACACCATAATACGTTTGGATTGGATGCTCAGTGTGGTTTATTCGCACAAATTTCCTCTGTGGAGGGCGCACGAGCCGTTATCAAACGGTATAACCCTTTAAAATTACCGATTCACATCTTGGGTAGTGGCTCCAATATTCTTTTTTCCAAAGATTTTTATGGTGCGTTAATCATTAAAAATTATATTCGTAAGATTGAAATCATTAGACGCGATGCAGAGACCGTTTGGGTTTTAGTAGGTGGAGGCGTTTTGTGGCATGATTTGGTGCTTTGGACGCTTAATCGCGGATTGAGTGGATTGGAAAACCTTTCGCTCATACCGGGAACGGTGGGTGCTGCGCCGATTCAAAATATTGGAGCTTATGGCGTTGAATTGGCTGATTTATTATTGAATGTTGAAGCTTTGCATTTAGAAACGCTTGATATTCATCACTTTACGAAAAATGATTGTGCCTTTGGTTATCGAGAAAGTGTATTTAAAAGCAAATTGAAAGGACAATATTTGATTACCAAAGTGATGTTGCAACTCAGCCGAAATCGGGAAGTCAATATCGAATATGGCGATATTCGCAATACTTTGGCGAATATGAATATTGATTCTAATCATATAACGCCTACGGATGTGAGTAATGCGGTTTGCAATATCCGCAAAGCCAAGTTGCCCGACCCTGCTATGATTGGTAATGCAGGCAGTTTTTTCAAAAACCCTGTGATTTTGAATCAAAAATGGGAATCCTTACAAAATGATTTTCCTGAAATGCCGCATTATGCAGTGGGTACATTGGAGGCGAAAATCCCTGCGGCTTGGTTGATAGAGCAATGTGGGTGGAAGGGCAAACGCGTAGGCAATACAGGGTGTCATGCCCGACAACCTTTGGTTATTGTCAATTATGGCGGTGCGACAGGACTCGAAATTATGACTCATGCGGAAAATGTACAACGTTCTGTACGGGATAAATTTGGAATCGAACTGATGCAGGAGGTGAATGTTTGGTAGTTTTAATAGTAATAATGTGATTTTTTCCGTTGTTTTTAATCCACGCAAAAGACTTTTACAACCTTTGTAAAACTAATGGTCTCCATCAATGATTACTCAGACTACGTAATCAAGAACGACCATCCGTTTCGGCAAATTGAAAATTTTCCGAAACGGGTTACAAAGAAGCATCTTATGTATTAAAGAATCTTCCCATCTTGAATCGTAAATTTTTTAAAATCAGTATTCAATGTTTTCACAATGCTTTCCAATCGTTTTTCATCGGTATCCGTAATGAAAATCTGTCCAAATCCGCGTTCTATCAACAATTCTAACAAATTGCGCACGCGATTTTCATCCAATTTATCAAAAATATCGTCTAACAATAAAATGGGATTGACTTCTTTTATTTCTTTCAACAACTCATATTGCGCTAATTTCAAACTTAAAACAAATGATTTTAATTGTCCTTGTGAACCAAAGCGTTTGACACTTTTATCATCCATCGTGAATAATAAATCGTCTTTATGAATCCCTGTCACCGTCCGTTTTAAAACCAAATCTTTTGCCCGATTGCTGCGAATGAGTTTGCAAAAATCTTGAAAATGCAGTTGAGATTCATAAACACAGGTGACATTTTCGCGGTCTCCAGAGATTTTTTTATAAAATTCCGCAAAAACAGAGGTGAAATTATGTACAAACATCCGCCGCGTTTGGTAAATTGCCAACGCAGGTTCCTCCATTTGCTCCTCGTAAATGTCCAATAACGGAATCGAATCTTCGGCGGTGTACATATAATCCAAACCCCGCAAAATCGTATTACGATGTTCCAATATTTTATTATATTCCATCAAACCATGCAAATAGGTTTGATTACATTGCGATAAAGTTACATCCATAAAACGACGGCGCGTCTCCGAACCTTCCCTTGCCAAATCGGTATCATCAGGCGTAATCATCACCACAGGGAATTGCCCAATGTGTTGTGACAAATTTTTATACGGTACATCATCTCTTTCAAAAACTTTTTTTTTGCGCGGCTGCACTTTCGCAACTATTTTTTCGGTTTTGCCGTCTTTATCGAAAATGCCTTCTACGCGAAAAAACGCTTGTCCTTTCAACATCACATCTGGATCCAATGCAAAAAAGCGGCTTTTCGTCAAACACAAATAATGAATCGCATCCAACAAATTCGTCTTGCCAACCCCATTTAAACCAACAATCCCATTGATTTGAGGCGAAAAAGTAAAGGTTTCGTGTTCGTAATTTTTAAAGTTCGTTAAGGTAATTTTATTTAAAAACATTTTGTATCATTTAAACGCCTATAATTTACAATTTTAATAGGTTATATGGAAGTGAAGTTGGATAAATTGGAACGCGGATGACGCGGATTGGGCAGATTTTCGCGGATTTTTTATTTTATACTCCAAGCCTATTAAGTAGTTGAATCGAAACAAACTATTAATCTATAACTCATTGATAATTAACTAATTATTGTCAAATCAAGGTCGGCGAGGTTGTAACCTCGCCGACCTTTTGGATCGATTCTTAATGTTGCCTTAAAATAAAAAATCCGTGTCGAATCAAGGTCGGCGAGGTTGTAACCTCGCCGACCTTTTGGATCGGTTCTTCATCTTGCCTTAAAATAAAAAATCCGTGAAAATCTGCAAAATCCGCGTCATCCGCGTTCCAATTTACCCGCCTTCACTCACGTCCTAAATTATTTAACCGTTACACGAATGCCTTCACTATGGCTCGTAAACTCAGGCGCGTACATACATTGTATCGTCGTCACGCCATTGCTGAAATTGCCTTTGTGATTCACAACCAATTGATATTCAAAGACATAAGTGCCTTTTGGCAAATAATCAATGAAAAAATTGGTTGCGGCATCTCGCGTACTTTCGTAATAACCCAATCCATCTTGCCACAGATAACCCGACAAAACAGTGACAGGTTCAAAGCCGCTTGCCCGCATATCCTTCAAATGAACGTATTCCATCGGACGATCCACCCGCAATTCAATCCGAACATTGATTTTATCTCCCGGCGACACGGCGGCATCTTCTGCAATCGGCGTACTGACCACCCCTTTGTCCGTATTTTGCATTTTAAACAACTTTTTGTTTAATTTCAAAGGCGTTTCTTTGAACGTTTTGATTTTATCCAATTGTTCAAAATATTGCCAATACGCTGCGCCCCAAGCCACTACTTTATTCGGATTCGTCACTTTGACGGTTGCCATTTCGGTATTAATTTCTTTTTTCGGAAATTCGGTTTTGAAATAACCCGTTCCTGCCTCTTTTTGGATTTTGGCAACCTCCAAAACTTCATTTCCAACCGTTATTTGAACATCTTTGTCCTCCAAAAGCCAATTATCGCCATTCCGTAACAACGCATATACGGCAGCAGCAGTCGCTTTGGTCGTTTTCCAATGCGTCGTTTGCTTGTTTTTCAACAACCAAACTTTCAAATCATCTACCGATTTAGCATCTCGCGCCACTTCATCAAACATTTCAATCATCAACGCATGCGTCTCAATCGGCAATTGATACCAAAAATAACCTGTTTCATATTTCCAATACATGCCCATTTCAGGATGATTCAAAGACCGTTCTTTCAACGATTTAACAATAGCACTACTCGTTTTGTTGCCAATATTCGACCGTTGCAAGGCTAAACTCATCATCCCTTGCTCATAAATGCCCCGTTTCAACCAATATTTCTCCATTTGAGAGCGATAATAATCCTGTACTTTTTTCACTTCCGCACTCACAGGCACTTTCAAAAAGAAGGAACGCATGTACATATAATGAATTGCCATATTGGAAAGATGGTCACTTTCCCATTTCGTGCGCCCTTTTTTGACCTCTTTTTCAAGCTCATTATATTCTTCTATAATCCGTGCATCGCAATATTGAACCGCTTTACGCGCCACTTCACCTGTTTTTGGGTCATTATTCAACACATTAACCCCTAATTTGTCCAAATGACCCAAACCTTCTGCCAAATATTGCGTAATATACCAATTATCACGTCCGCCCGGAAACCATGAAAAACCACCGTTAGAAGTCTGTCGTTCTGCGATTTTATCCAAAGCCCGCTTTTGTTCGCTCGCCATTTTGTTCAAATCGAACAATAATCCAATATTTTTTTTCTGAATTTCCTCATTTTGCGCCGCCAAAACCCAAGGCGTTTCTTCCAATAAAGCGTATTTTAATTCTTGATTTTTACTCAAATTGCTTTTTAACGCCGTTACATCCACATTTTTCCAACGTTCAAACACTGCTTTTACTTTCGGATGCGCATTCGCAACCGAAGTCGCCAAACTATTGGCATAAAAACGACTGAAAATCTGTTCCGTACAATCATATGGATATTCCATCAAATAGGGCAAGGCTTGCACCGCGTACCAAGCAGGATTTTGGGTAAACTCCAACACATATTTTTCATGCGTCAACGTTTTAGAACCACCTGCATTTTTCATATTTTCTAAGGTAAACGTCTTCGTTTCGCCGCCCCGCACAGGCAAAGGCAAGGTTTCAGTGACCAACATCCGATTCGTCAACACAGGTAAAGAGCTTTCTTCGCCATCGCCAAACGCACCCGCTTTCGCAATGACGCGATACGTCACCGCTTGCACTTCGCCGATTGGAATCTTCAAATTCCAAGCTAATCGCGCCGATTGACCCGCTTTTGCCTCCCATGAAATCGTTGGATTTTTATTATCCAATTGATTATCAACAGGTTGCATCGTAATCGCATCCAATAATTGCAATTGAGCAGAACCTATCAATGTTTTATCAGTCAAATTACTGACTTTCGCTGTGAACTCAATTTGGTCATTTTCACGAAAAAAACGCGGCGCATTGGGGAAAACCATCAAATCTTTTTGAGTCACAATCTCTTTCATCGTCGTACCCACTTTCAAATCTGCCGTGTGCGCTAATCCTAAAAATTTCCATTTGGTCAACGCTTCGTTCATTTTGAACTTGATGAACACATTTCCATCCGCATCCGTCTCCAAATTGGGATAGAAAAACACGGTTTCCTTCAAATTCGTACGGATTTGAACCCCTGAAAAATCATCATTTTTGCCTATCGGTTGCTTTGGTTCGGCAATCGTTGCGTTCCCACTGAGAGTGTCTGTTAAAGGAGCTTCTTTCGCACCCATGCTTGCCTTTTTTGCCGATTTTTGTACTGCACCGCCTTCCGCATCTGCTGCACGCATTGGTGCAGAGGTTGGCATCGGCATAGATGCATTATCGTTCATCATTCTCGACATGACGCGCCCGCGACCGTAAGGCGAATAACCACCGCCAGAAGCATACTCAAAATTGAACCAATTCAAAAAACGATAATTTTTAGCCGTTTCTTCAATGGATTCGCTCGCTCGTTCACTGTAAAATGCATTGGCAAAAGCCTGTTTAAACGTCGCATGACTAAATCCTAAACTGCTGTAACGCGTACCATAAAGGCTTAGATTCCAATGATTTGCAGCAAATTTATCCAAAGAAGCGTCATACATTGCCGCCACCATTTCCGCCGCAAACTTATCTTTATTTTTGCCTGTCACCTTGATTTTCCAAGTTTCTTCTTGTCTGGGTGCTAACTTATCTCTAAAAGTCAAATATTCAAAATTCAATTCTTTATTCGTCCAAGGCACTTCAAGAGTACGCACTTCATGGTAAGAACGCCCATTTTTGACACTATTGAAATGATAAAAAACATTACCCCTATCTTTTTCTGTAATCGTCAAATCAATTTTCTCCATTTTTTGCAACGTTGTCCAACGACTTTCGACAATTTTGCCGTCTCGTTCCAACTCCACTAACACGGGCAACCGCGTTTCAGCAGTACCAAGATAGATTTCAGCACGGTCATTCGGTTCAAAAACACTTTTTTCCAAAACCGAAAATTGCGTTCCTGCCATCGGCAATTGTTTTGAATCCAAATCGTACAAAGTGAAAAATTTGATGATTTCAATCGTTTCACCATAAGCATCTTGGGTTTGAAACGTCATTTTATACGTACCCGCTTCCCAATTTTTAATGGATTCGATTTTCAAATCATTACTCGCACCCAACTTTGTTTCAAATTTTTCTTCTAAAACGGTCTTCTTTTTCACCCATTCGCGTTGCAAATCTTCATTTTTATATGCATAATTGGGAAAATCGCGTTGAAAATCGTTTTTAGGCATCAAATACGCATCTGGTTTTTCCCAAAAACGCGTTATGTAATTATGATTCGGCGCAGTGACCCAATCAATCGTAATTTTCCCTTTGGAACGTTCAAAAACACCATTCAAATTCGTGGTTGTAATCGCAAAGGGTTTAAATTGTTTGCGATTCAACACTTCAGGCACTTGAATATCCGCCCGCAATGCAATCGAACCCACCGAAACCGACGTTTCCGTCGCATGTGTTTCGCCCGTAATATCGGTCACATCAGCATAAACGGTATATGTAAACTCTGGTTTGGTCGATTTATCGACGCTTCTATCGGGCAAAGCCTTGAATTTAATTTCAAAATTGCCTTCAATATCCGTCACCGTCTCGCCAAACACAATTTCTTGCGCCGAACCAGTCGGCACAGGTCTCCACCAACCCCAGCCGCAACCCCAATACGGATACCGAACATTGCGCACCACTCGAAACTTGACTTTTGCCCCATCCACATTAGAACCCGCATAGGCTTTCGCCGAACCTTTCACTTTTACCTCGTCATTCAACACAAATGTCCCTTCAATGGGATTGAATTTCGTATCAAATTTTGGACGTTTATATTCCTCCACCCTGATTGGATGTTGCGATTCGCCCACATTGGCATGCAAACTCATGCGCCCCGTCAAACCACCTGTCGGCGCAACAAAAGTGCCTTGAACCGTTCCAAAATCATTGGTTTTTAACAATAATTCACTCACTTTTTGATGATTGACATCAAAAAACGTCACTGTTATAGCTTCTTTTTTCAAAATACGAGTTGCTTTATCAGCGTCGGTTTCCAACACAATCGCTTTAAAATGCACGGTCTGACCGGGACGATAAATCGCTCTATCCGTGAAAAAATGCGTATGTCGAACCTTTGTACGGTCATTTTTGTAAAAATAATCCGAATAACCATCGCCTGTCAACAATGTATCTTCGCCGCGAATCAATTTCAACCGAAAATAATGATTGCGCCCACCTTTCAACGATGGCAACACAAAACCGCGTTCATCGCTCACATCGGAACCAATTTTTACGGTTTTATTCTGCCGAGTCGTATAATCATACTCATCCGACCAAAATTCTGCCGTCACCCCTTTCAACGGTTCGCCTGTGGTTCGGTCGGTGATAACAAATTCATTTTTTACATTATTGTTCCGATGCCAATAAGCCATATCCGACACATTGGTAAACGTATAATGTACTTTTCCACCTTCCATATTAGAAAAAGATGGATTATCAGAAACCATAATCAAAAAATGACCATACGGTAATGCGTCAATTTTAAATTCGGTCGTATGCCCTCTAAAATCACCTTCATCAGGCAATGCTTGTTCCCCTTTTTTCAAATAAGGCAAACTATTGTAATATGCAAGTCGTTGATTATCATCTTGAAAATGCTGTTGCTCACTGCGGTCATAATATCGAACCGTTTTAAAATAAAATTTTGAAGCATTTTTAAAACGCAATAAAGCAAGAATCGGTTTGTTTGGCGCATTGACTTGTTCGGTTGCCAAATCGAAATGCCGTGCTGTAATTTCTTGAATCAAACCCCGACATTCATTCGAGCCGTGTGCCGTTGGATATTTTTGAACCGCTTTTTCGCAAATTTCTTTTGCTTTTTTTAAATGATTTTTAAACGGGTCATTCGGATTCCCTTGTTGGTAACTATCCGATTTAGCTTGATAATGCCGCGCAATGCGCAATGAAATTTCGACAAAAGCAGGTTTATCCACATATTGTTTTTGCAAAAACTCTAAAGCATTCAAATAAGCCTCCTCTTTGCCTTCGATAACCGCGTTTTCTTTACAGAAATCCAAGCGAATCAAATCGGCATCAATCAAGGCAGTCGGGTCTGAATTTTTCAACTGATGCCGCAAAATATCCTGCATCAATCGAATCGCAAGGTATTTTTGGGATTGTTCGTCTTTGGTTTCAAACTTAATTTTGACAAAATCATCCGCAGGCGCGAAACATTCTTTTTGGTCGAGGTAAAATTTATAAGCTGGTTCGCTCAAATAAGTGCGCGAATTGGTCAAAAAAACCAACGCCCGATGTGCCAAAAAATCATAAACCGTTGGGCGCAAAGCATCGGTTCCTTCTGTCGTAATGGCATCTAAATTCTTGACAGCCAATGTTTTAGTGCGTTCCTCTTCCAAAGATGCGCGATAATATTGACTCGCCTTTTCATTTAATTTGGCAACATCCCAAGTGCGAATATCATCATTTTTAAAATCTGCCGACACTTTGGAACGACCTTGCATCCGCCAATAATTGCCATCCAAATAGCCCGCGTACAACTCGCCTAACATGGATTGCAACAATGGTTTTTCTGGAAAACCCGCTTTGGTCGTTTCCGCTTCAAGCTCTGTAACCGATTTGACAAAACCATCTTCTTCCAATTGCGATTTATATTTGCTCTTGAAAATCAATGTTTTAATGATTTGCGTCGGATTTTTATCGGCTTTAGCACGGGCGTATAAACGCTCGACTTTTTCTAAGGCAGATTTCGGAAGTCCTTGATTATCAAAGCCTTCCACTTCAAGCCACTCTTTTGAATAATCATTCATAGTTTGGGCATTCAGTTGGTTTAGCGTGAGAAAAATAGTTGATAGAACGAAAATAACTTTTTTCATAACCTATATTTTTTTAGGAGGTTTTGAACCTGCCATGATTCAAAACAGTCAAAGGTAATGGTTTAACTGGCACGAAATGTTCCAAAAATGGATTTTATAAACATATTTATTTCCCTATCATGAAGCATTCGTATCCAAAAGATGCAAAAATGGGGGTAGATTTCCCATTTTTCAAACTTGCTTAACAAAAATTTAACCCTATTGCGAATACACATTTTAATTCAAAGCATTTGTTTTTTAACTTTTGTCATTTTTTTGTCAAAAATGCACTAAAAAAAAGTACGAATTAGAATTTAGCTTACATTTGCCCCCAAGTTCAATTAACATTCACTTCATATCCCTCAATAACAAACATCTATGAGCCATTGGCATTTGAAAATTTTAGTGTTAACTTCTTTTTTTTGGAGTAGTGAACTGCTTGCGCAAGCTGGGGTAACGATTTTGCATTTCCCTAAAAATATGCAATTACTGCCGCGCAATCTTGAGACGAACAAAGGTATTTACATCATAACAGGCGATTTGCATAGAAGTTCTACGATTTCAACTTTGCGCCTATTAATACAACGCGGTGATTCGATTTTTTTTGAAAAAATAGTGCCTATTAACTATAACCAAGATACCTATCATTTTGAATTTCCGATAGCGATAAAAGCGGAATTAATTGATTATCAAATCAGTTTATATGGCAAAAAAGATAATAATTATATTTTAATGAGGCGTGCCGAAAAAGTGGTTGCGGGCGATGTGATTTTGGTCAATGGTCAATCCAATTGTATTGGTTCGATTGAACCCGAAGATGAACATCCGTTTTTGCGGTCTTACACGGCGCAATTTGGGTGGAATCGGATTGATTACACGCAACCCGGAAAGTGGCCACCGCATTTAGCTCGAAATCTGATTGAAGACCAAAAAGTACCTGTGGCTCTTTTCAATGAAGCGATGGGCGGTGTAGTACAAAATGTCTTTTTGAAAAATTTTGGTGGTGGAACGCTGAATAATTATCATGATGTATTGCGGCGACTCGAAGCCGCAGAAGTTAAAAATAATTTACATGCGTTAATTTGGTGGCAAGGCGAATCAGATGGTTGGGAAACGACAACAGCAGATTATAAAAGGCAATTTAAAGAATTATATGCCGATTGGAAACGGGATTTTAGCACAGCGCGGATTTTAATGTTTCAAATTCGGTATCGCTCTTGTACGCATACGCAACCCAATATCATGGAGGCAGAACGCCAATTATCCCAAGAAATCAATGATTTAGATATTATGAGTACCAATAATGCACAAAGTGATGGTTGCCATTTCACATATCATAATGGGTATGATTCTTTGGGCAGGCGAATGTATCGGTTGATGGCAGCCCGTTTGTACAAACAGCCGATAACCAATCGAACCGCACCGAATGTGGATAAAATATGGTTTTCCAATCGAAATGAAATCACAATTCAATTGAAAAACGTCACTGGAAATTTGAAAAATATCGGCGCACCTTGGAAAGATTTTTTCTGTCAAGGCGGGAATGTGGAAATCACGGATTCAAAAGTATTGGGCAATCAAGTCAAATTGACCTTTTCGGGCGATTCAACAGGAGTCAAAACATTAAGTTATTTGAGTCATGTCGATATGCGCAATGATTGGATTGTGAATGAAATGAGTGTTGGTATTTTATCTTTTCATCAAGTGTCGATTAGCCACGAAAAACCAATGGTGCCACCTATGGATAGTGTAACTTACGCTGTTTCACCGAGTTATGGGAATCATATTTTTAAAATCACCATACCTGATTCCGATAAAAAACGAATGGTGCATGTCTATAATGCGTTAGGTGTATTGGTTTTTGAGCAAATATTGCAGCAAGGAACGATTCAAGAAACTTATTTTGATGCCACAAATTGGCAAAAAGGGATGTATTTTGTTTGTTTGGAAGTCGAAAATAAGCGTAAAAAAACATTTAAGATTTTGAAAACGGATTTTTGATTTGAATTAGGAATTAATGAGTGAAAATGTACTTGCGTCAAGTTTAAAACTTGACGCAAGTTATGCTCGCATGGATTTACAAATCATTTAGGAAAACACTATAAAGATTGCATGTTTTTCAAATAAAAATACGTCTCATTTTGCGCCCGAATCGCTAATGGATTTTCATTTCGCACATATAAATTATCTTGTTGTCCATTCACATAGCGTGATTTTATATTGTCATTCCATTGAAAATCAATGACTTGTCGAATCAAGTTTTTAGCATCTTCGTCATAAACAGGAAAAGTCGTTTCAATGCGCGCACTCAAATTGCGATACATGAAATCCGCAGACGATAAATAAATTTCTTCCGCGCCTTCATTGTAAAACATAAAAACGCGTGCGTGTTCTAAAAACCTATCTACAATACTATGAATTTGAATATTTTCACTCCATTGCGGCACATTTGGTATCATCGTGCAAATGCCCCGAATAATCATCCGAATTTCAACCCCCGCATTAGAAGCCTTATGCAGCTTTTCAACCATTGCATTGTCTTCTAAACTATTCATTTTCAATACGATACGCGCAGGTTTGCCTTGTTTTGCCAATTTAATTTCGCGGTCAATTTTCTCTTCCAAACCATCCCGCAAGTTGAATTGACCCACTAATAAATGTTTAAACTTGCGATTAGGCTTCTTCGTTGGATTCTCCAAAAATGCAAAAACACGGCTCATTTCCTCCGTCAAACGCTCATCTGCGGTGAAAAGTCCGAAATCGCTATACACTTTTGCCGTATCTTCATGGAAATTGCCCGTACTTAGATACGCATATCGGCGCACCCGCTCCACATCATTCACCTTTTCAACCCGCCGAATCATCGCTAATTTAGAATGCACCTTGATTCCGGGCATACTATAATGCACCGTCACACCCGCCGCTTGCAACGTTTCACCCCATTTTAGATTGGCTTCTTCATCAAAACGCGCTTTCACCTCAATAAAAACAGTCACTTGCTTGCCTTTCCGCACCGCAGTCATCAACGCTTGCATGATACGCGACTTTCGCGCCACTCGATATTGAACAATTTTCAAATGCGTTACACCGGGGTCTGTTGCCGCTTCTTCAAAAAAACGAACCACTGATTCATAACTATGATACGGAAAATGAATCATTCTATCTTTTTCCGCAATCGTTTTGAAAAAATCGGGCGCATTTTCCAACGGACGAAACGGTAAAGGCGGCAAAGGCGGATATTTCAAAGCCCGAATGCCGAAATCGGGGAATTTAAAAAAATCAAAATTATTATGATAACGTCCTTCGGGATGAATGTCATATTTTTCCAAACCAAACATATCCGACAAATAATCCAAAAAATGGCGCGGCATGGTTCGGTCATGCACGAAACGAGAAGCGGGTCCCACATTTCGTTTTTGAAGACTTGCCTTGATTTTTTGAATCAAATCGCCCGAAAATTCATCATCAATGTATAAATCAGCATCGCGTGTCAATTTTATCGAATATGTATCTTCAATCGTATAGCCCGGAAACATCCAACTCGCGCTCTGTCGCACAATATCATCTAATAAAATTAACTCATGTCTGCCTTTTTGCGAAGGCAATTCTACAAAACGCGGCAAATAATCAGACGGAATTTTAATAATCGCATATTCTGTTGGAGCCGTAGGTCGTTCTTTGGTACTCAGCGCAATGCCCAAATATAAAGCACCTGTATTTAAAAAAAGCCGAATTTTATTCCTTACTAACAAAACAGGTTGCACAAAGGGTAATAATTTATCTTGAAAATAATTCTCTACAAACGACTCTTGCTCCTGAGTCATATCCAAACGGCGAATAATATGAATATGATTATCTCGAAGCGCGGGAATGATTTGCGTATCGAAAATCTCACTAAATTCTTCTTGTTGTTTATTAACAATTTTATGAATTTCTTTCAACAATTCTTTGGGTTTATAATCCAATTCGCGTTTGGTTTTTTTGCCAATGCGAACCAAATTGCGGTGTTGCGCAACCCGTACCCGATAAAATTCATCCAAATTGGAAGAATAAATAGCCAAAAATTTAACGCGTTCCAATAACGGGACAGCAGGGTCTTTTGCTTCCTGCAAAACCCTGTAATTGAACGATAGCCAACTTATATCTCGATGAACTATCGTCTTAATTTCCTTAATCTCTTGTGTTTCAGTCATATACGAATCAAGAATAGCTTTAAATGTAGGTTTTATTGTATTTGAATTATACCTGCGCTGTCCGCAATCGCAACCAATGATCCGCTAAAACCAAAGCCGTCATCGCCTCCACAATCGGCACAGCACGCGGCAATACACAAGGGTCATGTCGCCCGCGCCCGACGACTTCCACCGCCTCACCTGCTTGATTTACAGAGGATTGTGCATGAATAATCGTCGCAACAGGCTTAAACGCAGCCCGAAAATAAATATCCATCGCGTTGCTAATGCCGCCTTGAATACCGCCCGAAAAATTACTTTTTGTTTTAACAACCCCATTTTCAGCGAAAAAAGGGTCATTGTGTTGACTGCCGCGCATCGTCACCCCTTCAAAACCACTGCCATATTCAAAACCCTTGCACGCATTGATGCTCAAAATCGCTTTGCCCAAATCCGCATGCAGTTTATCAAAGGCAGGTTCGCCCAAACCGACAGGGCAGCCCGTCACCACACAAGTCGTCACGCCGCCAATCGTATCGCCCGCTTTTTTGACCGATTGAATTAACTGAATCATTTTTTCAGCCGTTTCAAGGTCTGGACAACGAACTGGCGTTGCTTCAATATTTCTAAAATCAAATTTTTTATAATCTTTATCTAATTGAATATCACCTACTTGTGAAACATAGGCATTGATTTCAATCCCCGCTTTTGCTAATAGCAATTTGGCAATCGCGCCCGCCGCAACCCTTGCAGCAGTCTCCCGTGCCGAAGAACGCCCGCCGCCGCGATAATCCCGAATCCCATATTTCGCTTGATACGTAAAATCCGCATGAGACGGACGATATTTATCTGCAATATGAGAATAATCCTTAGAACGCTGGTCTTCATTGAAAATAACCATCGCAATCGGTTGTCCAGTGGTTTTGCCCTCAAAAATACCCGACAAAATTTGTACCGTATCGGATTCATCGCGCTGCGTCACAATTTTCGATTGTCCCGGTCGCCGACGGTCGAGTTCGGCTTGGATAAACGATTCGTTGACGGCAAGATTCGCAGGGCAACCGTCTATCGTCACGCCAACAGCGCGACCATGCGATTCGCCAAAAGTGGTGATTTTAAAAATCTGTCCAAACGTACTACCTGACATAACAATTTGATTAATAATGAATTGGAACGCAAAGGTAGCTCGAAAATCCAACATCCAAACTTTTATTTTTCATTCAAAAACCGTGATTTTTAAATCATCCATTACGATTTTTTGATTGCCGTCTGCATTCCAAAGTTTTACGATAATGCGATTCGTTCCAGTTGGAATCTTGGCATCTAACCAAATTGTTTTAGTTTCGCCGCCATTCAAAACGCGCTGGATTCTAATCGAATTATCTTTTAACGTAATGCCATCTTTTTGAAAAACCATGCGAAATTGTGCCATTTTCCAAACATCCCATTCTTTTGCCATCGTTCTAAAAATAGCCGTTGCTCGAATTTTGTCTTTGCCATCGGATTGGAATGGTATCAAAATATCGGGCATGAATTGATGGTCTTTATCCACAAATATAGATTGTTTCCCATTGATAATATTTTGTTTATCAATATTTTGGGTCGTATCTTTTTCAAAATCATTGCTGTAAATCAACGTTGCATTTGCAGGCATATTGAAATCATATTTGTTATCTAATAATTTTTGCGTTTCAATCGGCACGTCATAACGCCCCAGAACGCGCCAAAAAAATTGCCGAGTCATGCCTTCTGAATCAAATAATCCGCCTCCATGTGCCTGATAATGCCACCATACATTGAGGTAAATTCCAAGAATGGTGATTGGAATGGCGAGTATTTTAAAACTTTTTTTGTGAATTGTTGCTTCCAAAAAGGCTGCTAATGGAATTGCCAAAATGGGGTAGGATTGTACCATTTGCCGTTGTCCGAGCGAGCCGCCGTACCACCAAATATCCCATGCAAAGGCTATCCATATGAAACAAAACAAGAATAATGCGGTTGCTAAAAACCATGATTTTCGGTTTCGATATAAAAAATAAAACCCAATCAAGGAAAAAAGCATCATCGGCGTATAAACCAACCATCCTTTTTTAGCACTAACCAAACCATCCAAAAGATGTGGTTTCAACCAACTAAATGTTTGATTTCCATAACTATAAACTAACCAACTGCCTGTAATGTATTTCCAATAAAATAATTGAATCGAACCAATTATACCGCCCATCAAAGTTGTAATAATTATTATTTTAAAATTTTTAATTATAAATAACAACCTGTTTTTCAAACTATTGTAATCAAAAACATTCCATAAAAGCGGAATGATGGCAGCAATAATTTCAGTAGGACGGGTCAACATTGCCAAACCAATGATTGCACCAATCCGCAATCCGCGTCCTATCGAAGGTGCATTTTCATAAAAATGAATGGTTTCCCACAATAATAAACTGTATAATGTAAACAAATAGTTGTGCGACATCGCGCAATCAATCGCGGCATAATTTAAATAATTCGTTCCTAAAACATATAGGATTAAAATCATAGCAACAATCGTATCCGCAAATTTTAATTTCAAAAGCGTTTTACGCAAGTAGTATAATCCTAAAAAAGCGATTAAAACACTCCAAAGTTGAATCGCAAATTGGTAGGGCAATGAAAAGCCATCTGCCGAAAAACCAAACATTTTTGCAACAAAATGTGCTAAAAAGAACGCAGGTGCGTACAAAACAGCCTGTCCTGCCGAATATTTCATCACATAATTGCCCGATTTTTCCTCTTTGAAGGCTTGATATAAACTACTTGAAGGATTATATTTTTGTTGAATATCTTCTTTAAAACGCAATTGTTTTGGGTCTTTGTAAATGAAAAACGCGGGCAAATAATAGTAATAACCCGATACATCCCAACTTAAAGTGGCTTCTGTATTGGGTTTTGACCATTTCGGATAGCCGTAGAAAGAGGCAAAAAAGAGAAACAAAATTGAAAAATACCAAGCTGATTTTGAACTCATAACGATTCTATATTTTGAAATACTATTGATTATCAATGATTTGTAAAAAAATAAAAAAGAAGAAGGGCGAATTTAATCAAAGTTTTGATGAACCGAAATACTGTTTTGATGTTTTTAACGACAAGTTTAGTAGTTGGTGGTTTTGGGTACAATTGGAACGCGGATGACGCGGATTGAGCGGGTGAGCGCGGATTTTTTTTGAAATTCTGTGCAAAATTAGTGAAAATTCAAAAAAAATCCGTGAAAATTCGCCCAATCTGCGTTATCTGTGTTCCCATTGTATCGCAAAAATACCTTTGTCGTTATAAAATAAAAATCATGATTGATAAAATTAATATTTTTTGGTTTCGCCGCGATTTGCGTTTGCAAGATAATGCAGGTTTGTACCATGCTTTGAAGGGGAAATATCCTGTTTTGCCCATTTTTATTTTGGATACTCAGATTTTAGATAAATTGGAAGACCGCGCAGATGCCCGTGTCGATTTTATTCATCAAACTTTAACCGAATTAAAGTTTGAATTAGAAGCACTTGGCAGTACATTATGTGTTTTGCATGGCGCACCGAAGCAAATTTGGCAACAATTATTGGATGATTATGTTATTGATACCGTTTATACGAATCATGATTATGAACCATATGCGCAAACGCGAGATGAAAGCATTAAACAATTATTACAATCCTATTCAATTGATTTTAAAACATTTAAAGACCATGTGATTTTTGAAAAAGAGGAAATTGTCAAAGATGATGGCAAACCTTATACGATTTTCACGCCTTATTCTAAAAAATGGAAAGCCAAATTAGAAACGCAATTTGCCGAATATCAAGGTGAATCCATTTCATTTTATTTAAACCCTTACCCTACTGAAAAATATTTCCAACATTTTATCAAAACCACTCCACTTGAAATGCCGACTTTGGAGCAGATTGGTTTTCAAAAAAGCAACCTTTCCTTCCCACCAAAAACGGTGACACGCGGTTTGATTAAAAATTATGACAAAAATCGAGATTTTCCTGCCTTGAATGGTACTTCAAAATTGGGCATTCATTTTCGATTTGGGACGATTAGCATTCGAGCAAAAGCCTTGAATGCGTTGAAAATCAATGAGATATATCTGAACGAATTGATTTGGCGAGATTTTTATGCTGCTATTTTATATCATTTTCCGCAGGTGGTGCAAGGCGCGTTTCGACCCGCTTATGATAAAATAGCATGGTTGAATGATGATGCCCATTTTGAAAAATGGTGTGCGGGCAAAACAGGTTATCCTTTGGTGGATGCAGGCATGCGCGAATTAAATGCAACAGGCTATATGCACAATCGGGTGCGCATGGTGGTAGCGAGTTTTTTGACCAAACATTTGTTGATAGATTGGCGTTTGGGCGAATTATATTTTGCGCAAAAATTATTAGATTATGATTTAGCGAGTAATAATGGTGGTTGGCAATGGGCAGCAGGTTGTGGGACAGATGCCGCGCCCTATTTTCGCATTTTCAATCCGACAAGCCAACACGAAAAATTTGATAAAAATGCAGTCTATATTCGACAATGGATTCCAGAATGGGGTACAAATGCGTATCCAAAACCGATTGTAGAGCATACGATGGCGCGAGAACGTTGTTTGAAAACGTACAAAGCTGCATTGGGAGCATAAAACAATTCAAAAAACAGATAAATTACTGCAAAATTTAGTTTTTTTGATTTTTTCAAAAAAAACTTTAAGTGCTAATTTAAGTTAACTTTGTAAAAAAATCATGCTATGTCCAAAAAATTAGTTCGTTTTGATTGGGCGATGAAAAAAATGCTTCGCCATAAAGCCAATTTCGACATCTTAGAAGGCTTTTTGTCAGAGTTGTTGGGTTACAATGTGTTGATTCGGCAAATTCTGGAAAGTGAAGCCAATAAGGAAACCGAAGATGATAAATTCAACCGTGTGGATATTCTCATCGAAAATGCGAATGGAGAACTCATCATCATTGAGATTCAAAGTACGCAAGAATATGATTATTTTCATCGCATTTTATTTGGGGTTTCCAAGTCGATTGCCGAACACATGAAAGAAAGTGATGCCTATGCACAGGTTAAGAAGGTGATTTCAATTACGATTGCCTACTTTGATTTGGGGCAAGGTAAAGATTACGTCTATCATGGCACCACTCAATTCAAAGGGCTTCATTTAGGCGACCTGTTGGGACTCTCCAAAAAGCAGCAAGAAGCCTATGATAAAGCGCAGGTTTATGAAATTTTTCCCGAATATTGGATTATTAAAACAGGGAAGTTTCGCAATAAAGTCAATGATACCTTAGATGAATGGGTTTATTTTCTTAAAAATGCCGAAATCAAAGATTCCTTTCGAGCCAAAGGACTTCAAGAAGCGAGTGAAAAATTGGATGTGATGAAACTTTCAGAAGAAGATAGGAAAAAATACAATGCGTATATAAATTATTTACATAGCATTGCAAGTCGAAATCATAATATAGAGATTGATACACAGGAGGTTATCAATAAAACGGTTGATAAAACAAAACAAGAAGTTGTGATAAGACTTCTGTTAGTTGGGATGAGCCCTGAACATATCGCGGATGTTGTTCAACTTCCACTTGCAAAAGTGCAAGCAATTATCAAAAAACAAAACAAGTGATATATTTTTATTAAAAAAAATAATATTAAAAACATGGTTGTTAATAACTCATGTTACGCATTGCTTTTCGAGGACAAAATATTGTTCTGCAAAAAGGGTATGTTTCGGAAACCTTAAAGGTTTCCGAAACATACCCTTTTTGCAGAACAATATTTGATTAAATTCTAATATTTAGCCATCGGGGCTTATGCTCAAAAGTGGAAGCCATGACGTTTTTAAAAACCCAATCGCTCATAAAAGGCTTCTGAAACCGTTATATTCGTAACGGGGATGCCAATATGTTGGATATGATTTATTTGTAAATCCATAATAATGAATAAGTTGTATGCCTTAATGAAATCTCGTTTGCATGTCTTCTAACGCAACGCCTTTTGTTTCAGGCATCATAAAACGAACATAGAGTAATTGGAAAATCATCATCACCGAGAAAAATAAAAAGATGGGACCGCCACCCAATTTTGCTGAGAAAATCGGGAAGACATTCGTGATAATCGCCGCAAAAACCCAGTGTACAAAACAACCAAAGGCTTGTCCACTCGCCCGCACTTCATTTGGAAAGATTTCTGAAAAGAAAACCCAAATGACCGCGCCTTGTCCAATTGCGTGTGACGCGATAAACATAAATACAAAAATCGTCATTCCTGTAAATGAATCGGTGTAAAAGGCTCTTGCTATGAGTGCCAAAGATACTATATAACCAATTGAACCAATGTACATTAGCACGCGACGACCTAATTTGTCAATCATCGAAACGCCTACCATCGTGAAAATAAGGTTGATTAAACCAATCCCTGCGGTCGAAAGTAAAGCAGTAGATGCGCCTAATCCTGTTGATTCAAATATACGCGGTGCGTAATATATAACGGCGTTAATACCAGAGGCTTGATTGAAAAATGCCAATAAAAAAGATAATAAAATGGGTAAATTGTATTTGCCTGAAAAAAAGGAAATAGTGGGTTGGTTTTTAGTGGAGGCTTGCGATTCTAAGATAGATTTCAACGTTTCGTTGGAAGTAGCAGGGTCAATTTCGGCTAACACGACTTTTGCAGCAGCGTTATCGCCTTTCACCAATGCCAACCAGCGCGGACTTTCGGAAATCAATAAGGTCAAAATTGTGAAAATCAAAGACGGAATCCCGACAATTCCTAACATCCACCGCCAAGCATCTTCTGAACCCGAATTTTGAAATAAATAGTTTGAAATATAGGCAGCCATAATCCCAAAAACGATGTTGAATTGGAATAAGGCAACCAAAAAACCGCGTGATTTCGCAGGAGCAATTTCGGATATATAAATGGGGGCAACCACAGACGATGCGCCAATACATAAGCCGCCCAATAAGCGAAATAACATGAAGGTATAAACGTCCTGTGCGACTGCCGAGCCAATTGACGAAACAAAAAAGCCAAAACCGACCCAGAAAAGAGCGCGTTTCCGACCCAATAAATCTGCAAACCAGCCGCCAAACATGGAGCCAAACACCGTTCCGTACAATGCCATTGCAATCGCAAGTCCGTGTAATCCGGGCGATAAATTCCAAAGTTTTTGGATTTTTTGCTCCGCGCCCGAAATAACTGCTGTGTCTAATCCGAACAAAAGTCCGCATAAAGCAACGGTGAGCGACCAAAGTAAGAGTTTGTTATTCTTCATTTTGTTTAAAAATTTGATGTATATGTGATTGATTTAGAATCGGATTCGCTCCTTTATGGGTCGCAACTAACGCACCAAGAGCGCAAGCAAATCGCAAAGCGGCTTGTGGAGTCGCATGGTCAAAATAAAAACTTTTTAAAAAACCGGCTAAAAACGCATCGCCACTTCCGACGGTATCCACCACTTGCACTTTAAAACCTTTGGACGTGTGATAACCTGTATTGTCCAACAACGCAGCACCATTCGCACCTTTGGTCACGACGATTTTATCTAAACCAAACTTGTTTTTAAGATACCGCATTTGTTCCTGTTCTGTTTTTTTGGACATATCATACCAATTACTCATAATATGAAGTTCTTCATCATTCATTTTTACGATGTCGGCAGGCTGCATCAGGGCTTCCACTAAGGTTTGCGTGTAGAAAGGTGGGCGGAAATTAACATCAAAAATTTTGATAGGTGCGTCTTTTAACAAATTTAATAGGGCATTTTTAGACACTTCATTTCGACAAGAAAGCGTTCCATAGGCAATCGCAAAAGCATTTTGAACGATTTTACGGGCTTGCGGCGTTACTTCCATGTAATCCCATGCCGAATTTTGAACGATTTCATACTGATTTTCGCCTGTTGAAGTGGCGGTCACTTGTACAATCCCTGTGGCACATTGCGCATCGACTTGAATGTAATCCGTCGTACAATTTTTACTTTTTAAAAAATCTTGCAACGCTACACCCAATTCGTCTTTGCCAACCCGACTCAACATGACCGTAGGAATCCCAAGATTTTGAATGCCAATCGCAAAATTCATAGGCGCACCACCAGGTAGTTTGCCTGAAGGGAAAATATCCCACAAGACTTCCCCAAAACTACAGATATATTGTTTTTTTTGAAACATTTTAGAAAATTTGAACCACAAAAGATACAAAAATAGACAAAAGTTTGTTTGCTGAATCGTTTAAAAAAGATTTAAACGATTAAACATATTAATTTAAAGTAAATTTTAGCACAACAAATCGATTAAAAAAATTACATTGAAGACTTTTGCACGACCAACTCAGCGTTTAAATTGACCTGCAAAGTTAAAGGTTGATGTTCTTGAAGGCACTTTAAAAGTGCTTCAGTAGCTTGTTTCCCGATTTCAGCCAAAGGCTGTTTGATATACGTTAAAGGCACATAGAAAAGATTGTAAGTATCGGTTTCATCAAAAGTGACTACTGCGACCTGTTCAGGAATCAAGATATTTAAATCCCGAATCGCTTTTAAGCCATACATTGCAAGGGTATTGCTGCCAAATAACAAAGCATCTGCGGGATTTTCGGTTAGCAATAAGCGTCGAATCCCTTGTTTTACATCTTGTTGAGTCGAATCAATCGTCACTTCATGCACTAAATGTTTATCATCTTCCAAATTTTCATACAGCAAAGCGGCTCTATACCCGCGTTTTCGTTCCAAAAGGTGAAATAAACTCGTCTCATAAGTAATCAAACCGATTTTTTTCTTGCCCCGACCCGCCAAATGCGAAACGGCTGTAAAGGCTGCCCCATAATTATCAATCGCCACATAAGGGAAAGGTTGATTCGGAAAATAACGGTCTATGAGTACAAACGGAACGCCATTTGTATCCAATTGTTCGATTGCCACTTCCGACTGCTCCACCGCCGCAATAATGAAACCATCGACTTGCCGATTCAATAATACATTAATCAAATCTTGCATTTTGTCAACCTTTTCATCTGAACTGCCAAAAATAACGGTATATCCCTTTTTTTTCGCTTCGTCTTCGATAATTCGCGCTAATTGAGATGAAAATGGATTGGCAATATCCGCCACAATCAACCCAATCGTATGCGTTTTTTGCATTTTAAGGCTTTTCGCAATCTGATTCGGCTGATAATTCAGTTCTTTGGCTACTTTTCTGATTTTATCTGCCACCTCTTTGCCGATGCGATTTTCCTTCTGATTGTTCAACACATAAGACACTAATGCAGTTGATACCCCAACTTCCAGAGCAATGTCTTTTAATAAAATTTTCTTTTTTGGCTTCACAAAGGCAAAAGTAGTGTCTTTTTTTAATTCTCCAAATTTTTACTTGGTTTTTTTTGAAAAAAAAGAAATAATCGTTGTGCGTTTATTCAATTATTTGTTTTACAGATAATGTTTTTTTTTATATCAATACAAACTTTATGTTTTAAATAATTTGTCAAAAAGAATTGTCATGCTTATCTTTGCCGCGTTAATTTTATTTTTAAGTATCATTGATAATTAGAAATTTAGTAATTTTTTCTAAAACAAAATCAAAACAGGTAATGAACAAAAAATATCAAAAAATGCACATTCTATTTGAAGATTCTGCAAGTACTTTGAGCATCAACCTTCACACCATGAAAGTTGACAATTGGCTTTTTAAACATGCCGTTTACACCAATTACAAAACGGCAGATTGCTGTATCATCCAATTTGAAACCGTAGATGGACCATTCTGCTATTATCGCGGTTATGTTCCCGATTTTTTCCCGAAGCAAGGGGGCGATTATGTGGAATTGGACATTGATAAAAATGGGTTTATTCCAAAGTGGAAGGTCAGCGACCGACAAATTGATAAAGCGTTGAAAGAATATAAATTGTATTATAATCCATCTGACGATGAATAATTTTAATTTATACAATATTGGCAATCGAAAATTTTAACAGCGAATGGAGGATTTTAAATCCTCCATTCGCTATTAAAATTTTTGTACACATTTCTATCCAAAAAAATTACAGTTTTAGTTCGAATTCATTATTCATGTTTCTAATAGACCTCTATTTGCAGCAAAAACCCTAATATCCGCTACACAGAACTTACACAATCTTGAACATTTTCAATTTCGCAATCTGCTTCCTGCTTCACAGTGTTCCCAACAAACGAGTCATTAGGTGGTTTGAACACTCCACAGGCTGACACGGTGTAACTCACCGCCTGATTTCTTAAATTGATGGCAGCATTGAGGTCTCGGTCGATTGCCAATCCACAATGCTCACAACAATAGGTTCGTTCTTTTAAAGACAACTCCTTTTTGACCTTTTGGCACCCTGAACAGGTCTTGGACGAAGGATAAAATCGGTCTACAATGGTCAATTTCGAGCCATACCATTCACATTTGTAGGTGAGTTGACGGCGAAATTCATAAAAACCGCCGTCGAGAATGGCAGACGCTAATTTGTGGTTGCGGCTCATGCCTTTGATATTCAAATTTTCGATGACGACTTCGCGGTGGTTCTTGGCGAGTCGAGTCGTGACTTGATGGAGGGCATCTTTGCGAATACGCGCAATTTTGTAATGAATTTTCGCTACGTTGGCTTGCGCCTTTTGATAATTGTGACTTTGCTCTTTAGCTGATTTTCCTTTGATATATTTTTTACTCGCTTGTCGCTGTGCCAAACGAAGTTTCCGTTTGTGTTGGCGATAAGGGCGTAGATTCGCTATTGTTTGTCCATCGCTCAACGTTGCAAGCGTCTTGATACCCAAATCTACGCCTATAATCGATTGATTATCAATCGTTGGTACCGATTTAGAATGAGGCATTTTAAAACTGACAAACCAATGTTCCGCTTGTCGAGAAACCGTGACATTTTTCACTACAACGCCCTGTGGCAACGTTTCACTGCATTTCACCCAGCCCAATTTAGGCAATTGGATGCGATTGCCTTTCAAATGAATGCTCCCTTCCAAATAAAAACTATCTTTTTGACCTTTCTTTTTAAATTTCGGCAGTCGGACGTGTTTCATTTTAAAGGCACGTTGATAGGCGGTATTTAAATGCCGAAACGCTTCTTGAGGAGCGCATTTCGAGACCGAGGCTGCCCAAGTCGCTTCCGTATGTTTGAAAACGACCCACTCTTTATGCAAATCAACCGCCGTCGGGCGTTTCAGACCCAATTGATGTGCTTTTTGACTCTTTGCTAACCCCCAATTGTACGCATAACGAGCCGTCCCTGCATGCTGTGCCGCAAGACTCCGTTTCTCATTATTGAATTCTAATCGTACTTGGATGGATTTCATGATTCGGTTCTCTTTAAATTCAACACAAAGTTAGAACTTCGATTCTCAAAGATTCGATTTTTTTTTGTCATTTTTCTGTCATTTTTACTAAACTTGTACTTTTAGAGCAATTGACACTATTAATGTGCAATATTCTGTAAGTTTGTACAAATTTATGGACTCTGTTACGAGCCCTTAGCAATTTTAATAAAACTGGATTGATTTTCAAAAGCTGTTAGTGCGATGTGATTGGCTCTAATCGGAACGGTATCTTTATTTTTCAAGTAAATGGTGTTAATACTATTGCTGCTTATGACACATACAATATCCTTATATTCATATTCAACCTCTTGATATGAAAGTTTATTTTCTTCAAGAATGAGCATTTTTATATCGAAATAATTGAGCTAATCCATTCAAATAAGTTTTTAACTGTTGTTCTTCCTCTTTATCAGAATTTTGAGTTATATTCGATACCACTTCTACAGCATGACTAAAAATATTACTTGAAAAATGAAACCATTCCTCATGATTTAAAGCATCCCTAAACAATTCTGCTTTTTCTTTTTCTTTTTCCGCAACAATTCGCAAATCTTCTGCCGTTTTTTTGCCTTTCTCTGCGACAATTCGTAAATCTTCCGCCGTTTTTTTGTCTTGTTCTGCTTTTATTCGCGCATTAGCAACTATTTTAGATGCTTTGATGCACTCGTAACTAATAAACAAAAAAGAGGTCAAAAAAGATTCCGCAACACTACGGGTTCCAGCTAATACAAAATGCATCCACCAATCACTTAGACTTGCATCTTTTTTACTCAATTCTTCTAAATAGCCTTTGGTATTCTTCCATAATCCATTCTTGCAGTAATCCCACTCTATCCCTAAAATATACGCTTTAGAATTTTGACAAAAAATTGCATCACTTTCTTTTCCACTAAAACCCATATCAAAGTAAGGTACAAAACCGAAAGCGAAGCCTATCAAAGAACCTATCAAACTATACCATAAAACCCAAATTATTAATGTACTGATAACATTGATTTCTAATTCTTTAAACTCGCCTTATATTACTGGATTAAAAAAAAGAGTTACTTGTAAAAGATTGATTATCAATAAGAGTCAAAAGGCTGTTTTTAATATAAAACACTTTGTGTTTAATTAAATTAAATGCTAAAAAAAGTTGCATT
>JAAFJT010000059.1 GCA_013298955.1 Chitinophagales bacterium | reverse complement strand
ATCCGTGAAAATTCGCCCCATCCGCGTCATCCGCGTTCCAATTATATCCAAAACCACTCGGCACAAAGTATAAAATAAAAAAATCCGTGAAAATTCGCCCCATCCGCGTCATCCGCGTTCCAATTTACAGCTATGCGGAAATGATTTTAATGCGATTGCGCGATAAAGCAATTTGACCTTTATTTTCCATTTCTTTCAAAAGGCGCGAGATGACGACTCGAACCGTTCCCAATTCATCAGCCAATTGTTGATGTGTAATTTGGATGGTTTTGGTATTGCCCAAATTCGCTTTGAGGGTCAATAAATCCCATAATTGTTCATCCAAATGCTTGGACGACACTCTTTTGACAATGGATAACAATTCTTCAAACCGTTTTTGATAGAGTTTGAAAATATATTCCGTCCATGCAGGGTATTTTTTAATCCAAATCGCCGCATTTTCTAAGGGAATCATCATCAAATCGGTGTCTTTTTCGACAATTACTTTGACTTTACTGGTCTCATGGTTCAAACTGCCGAGTATGGACATGATGCAACTTTCGCCTTCTTGCAGGTAATACAACAAAAATTCGCGTCCTGCATCATCTTCCTGCACCACCCGCAGGCTGCCCTTCAAAATAATGGGAATCGATTTGATATAAGACCCATCTTGAACAATAATGTCCCCTTTTTTAAAGGTTTTGAGCATACCAATGTCTGCAAATTCTTGTTTTAAGACACTATCTTTGATATTTTTTAAGAAAACGCCAATTTCTAAATTCATATGAATGCTACATTTTAAAAAAGCAAAAGTAGCATTCATAATCCAACAAATTGCTTAATGGGGCAATTTATCTCTTAAAAACCCATACACCCAAGTTCCTGCAATCGCACTCAGCAGCGTAACGACCACCACCGCCGCACCCGTTCCAATTTGCGCAAAAAGGGGACCCGGACAAGCTCCTGTCATCGCCCAACCAAAACCGAAAATCAAACCACCATAAATCTGTCCTTTATGGAATTGTTTGGGATGAAAGCGTACTTTTTCGCCTGAAATCGTTTGAATATTGAATTTTTTAATCAAAAAAACAGAGATTGCGCCCACCACAACCGCCGTACCTATCACGCCGTACATGTGAAAAGACGTGAGTTGAAACATTTCTTGAATCCGAAACCATGAAACAATCTCCGCTTTGACGAAGACGATTCCAAAAAACATCCCTACGATAGCGTATTTTAAATTGCTTAAAATGCTTTCTTTATTGCCTGAATGATTCGGCGTTTCGCATACAAATCCTTCATTTTGATTTGCCATTTTTTAATTTTTTTTGAGTGAATAAACAATTAACAAAAAATCAAACCTACTAAAAGGTTGATTTTCAAGGTAGTATAACGTTTGGAGGGTTTTAAACCCTCCAAACGTTGTTTTCCATTATTTACCTTCAACTACTTATAGATTTAAAATGAATGGCAAACCGAACCATGTCATTACAAAACCACCTATCATAAAACAAATCGTTGCAATCAAAGAAGGGATTTGTAAATCCGATAAACCCATAATCGCATGTCCTGACGTGCAACCACCCGCGTAACGAGTCCCAAAACCGACTAAAAACCCACCCAAAACGATGATAATAAAGCCGCGAATCGTACCTAAACTGGCAAAACTAAACAAATCGTTTGGAATCAATCCTGTAAATTCATGAATCCCTTGCATTTCTAATGTTGCTTTTGTCGCCGCCGCGATTTGTATGGGTTCAGGATTTTGTAAAAAATGAGCCGCTATAAATCCGCCCACGAAAACACCGCCAATGAAAAACAAATTCCAAATCTCTTTTTTCCAATCATATTGAAAAAAAGGAATATTTGCGGGCAGACAAGCCGCACAAATATGACGCAAATTAGCAGAAATGCCAAAATATTTGTTACCCAACAACAAAAGTGTCGGAACCGTCAAACCAATTAAGACCCCAGCAATCGACCAATGCCAAGGCTGTTGCAAAAAAGATAACATATTGCAAAAAGAGTTGTAATGAGTGAAAAAAATGGACTTATACCTTGCATCGGGTGATTTCGGATACAATTGGAACGCGGATGACGCGGATTAAGCGAATTTTCGCGGATTCAGTGCAAAATTTGTGAAAATTACAAAAAAAATCCGTGAAAATTCGCCCAATCCGCGTCATCCGTGTTCCAATTGTATCCCAAAACTATCGTGCGTGAAGTATAGTTCAAAAAAATCCAACAAATCCAAGTTTAAATTTGTTTAGACGGGCAAACAAAATCGGTTTTAGCCACATTGGTTTTCGCAATTGCCCCAAAACCGCCCGCCACTTCTATAAAATTATCATAACCGCGTGCTTTCAAAATCGACGCAGCTATCATCGAACGATAACCACTCCCACAATACATAGTAAAAGATTTGTTTTTATCAATCGTCCGAATCCACTCATTGATTTTGCTGAGGGGGCGGTGATAGGCTTCCACGACATGTTCCGCAGCATATTCGCCGTCCTTGCGAATGTCGAAAACCCTATCCGTTGCCTGCCATTCCTGCGCAAATTGTGTTGTGGAAATGCGATTTACCGTATCTATTTCCTTATTTGCTGCTTGCCAAGCTGCAAAACCACCTTCCAAATACCCCAAAGTATGGTCATAACCCACTCTCGACAACCGTGTGACCGCCTCAATTTCCTTTCCTGCGGGCGCAACAATCAAAATCGGTTGTTTAATATCCAAAATCATCTCGCCCACCCAAGGCGCAAATTGCCCTGTCAAACCAATATTGATGCTATTCGGAATAAAACCTTTGGAAAAATCATCCGACGCACGAACATCTAAAATCAAGGCACCTGTCTTTTTCGCTTCCAACTCAAACGCCACAGGCGAAAAAGCACGCGTTCCCCGTTTCATCACCTTATCCACCGAAATGGAACCGTGCTTATTCATCAACACATTGAGTGGAAAATACGCAGGCGGCATTGCCAAACCATCCGTTACTTCTCGCACAAATTGAGCTTTCGATTGCGCCAATAGCGCGTAATTAACTTGTTTTTGATGTCCTATCGTATCATAGGTTTCTTTGCTCATGTTTTTCCCACAAGCCGAACCCGCGCCGTGTGCAGGATAGATAATCACCTCATCAGGCAATGTTTTTATCTTGGTTTCCAATGAGTTATAAAGCATCCCCGCCAAATCTTCCATCGTAATCGACGATTTTTGGGCTAAATCAGGTCGCCCAACATCGCCTATAAACAAGGTATCGCCCGTAAACAAATAACGTTCTTTGCCCATATCATCCAAAAGCAAATAACAGGTGCTTTCCAGCGTATGTCCGGGCGTGTGCAAGGCGCGAATCGTGTATTTACCGACTTTAAATTCCTCTCCATCTTTGGCAATGTGCGCCGCAAAATCCGTGATAGCATTGGGTCCAAATACAATCGTAGCCTTTGTTTTTTTCGCTAAATCAACATGTCCTGATACAAAATCAGCATGAAAATGGGTTTCAAAAACATATTTAATTTGGGCGTTTGCGTTTTTGGCTTTTAGAATATACGGTTTCACTTCTCGAAGCGGGTCAATCACCGCCGCTTCCCCCTCCGATTCGATGTAATAAGCACCTTGTGCCAAACATCCCGTATAAATTTGCTCTACAATCATATTATTTTTAATTTTAATAAATTAATCTTAATTAAATCCAACGCATCCTAAAAAATCCTAATTCAGACCATTATTTAAAAATGGTTTCTTTAACGATGATATAAACGCCCATCACCAGCACAAATACGCCAAAAACAGGTTTGAGTTTTGCCCCATCAATCCTTTTTGAAATGGACATACCGATAAAAATGCCGAAAACAGCAAGACTTGTTACTTTGGTGAGCAAAATCCAATCAATAATCGTTTCACTACTTTCTCCAAAAAAACCAATCAACGATTTCGCCGCAATGATAACTAAGGAAGTACCAATCGCTTTTTTCATAGGCAATTTAGAAAAAACCACCAACGCGGGAATGATTAAAAAGCCACCGCCTGCGCCGACCAAACCTGTCAACATCCCAACAAGCGTCCCTTCCAATACAATAATTGGATAATTGAAAACTTGTTTTTCTTCAACGCAATTCGTTAGCGGTTTTTCTTTTTTCATCATACTATACGCGGCTGCCACCATTAAAACGGCAAAAAGGAGGAGTAAAAAGGCACTTTTAGTCAATGCGAAAGTACCAATCATCATGATATTTTTGGGAATGGCAGGAACGATATAACCTCTTGTCAAAAAAACAGTGATAATGGAAGGAATCCCAAAAACAATAGCTGTTTTAACATCGACCAACCCTTTTTGGAAATAGTTCCAAGAACCGACCGCGCTCGTTGCACCAACAATGAAAAGGGAGTAGGCGGTTGCCACAACCGCATCCACTGAAAACAAATAGACTAAAACGGGAAGGGTTAAAATGCTGCCCCCGCCGCCAATCAAACCCAACGATACACCTATTAAGATTGAAGCAAAATAACCGAAATATTCCATTTTTTAATATTTTAATGACAACACAAAGTTCTAATAAAATACAAGAATGAAAGGATACTTTTGTTACATAAGTATCATTTTGTTTGGATGATTTAATTTTGGCGGTAAGTAGCTTTTTTAATACCTTTACCGCTATATTTCAGTTTCAAATGTAGCGGTAAAGGTATTAAAAAAGGTACTTACCGCTACATTTGAAACTGAAATGCAAGAATTGATAACAATTTTTGGAAGGTTTAAAACCTTCCAAAGATTGTATCACCTTGAAAATCAATATCTTAGTAATAATTATTTTTAAACGATTTACTATCAAAATTTTATAAAATGGCAACAATCAAAGGCATTATTGGACGAAAAGCCGAATTAGAGGTTTTAGATACCGTTTTCAAGAGTTCTAAATCTGAATTTGTGATACTTTATGGTCGTCGTCGTGTGGGTAAAACTTTTTTAATCAATCGGCGATTTGGCGCACATTTTACCTTTCGGATAACGGCTATGGCTAAAGCAACCATGAAACAGCAGTTGGTGAACTTTCAAGCTACTTTCAATGCAATGGCTGATGCTACGATGCCTTTGCAAACCACACCTGCCAATTGGTTTGCGGCGTTTCAATCCCTTATCAAATGGGCAGAAGCGGATAAACGCTCTCGTAAAGTCCTTTTTTTCGATGAATTGCCTTGGTTTGACACCCACGGGTCTGATTTTTTGACGGCTCTTGAACATTTTTGGAATAGTTGGGCATCCTATCGGTCGGATGTATTGCTGATTGGCTGTGGTTCGGCGGCTTCTTGGATGATTAATCAACTCATCCACAATCATGGTGGTTTGCACAATCGCATTACCGAAAGAATTGGTTTACAACCTTTTACACTTGCAGAAACAGAATCCTTTTTAAAAGAAAAAGGAGGTGTTTATGACCGCTATCAGTTATTAGAATTGTATATGGCGATGGGCGGCATTCCGTATTATCTTGAAAATATCCAAGTGAATCGAAGTGTTGCACAGAATATTGACCGCATGTTTTTTTCAACAAATGGACTATTAAGCACAGAATACAACGATTTATATAGATCGCTTTTTAATAATCCAACGAAACATATTGCTATAGTAGAAGCCTTAGCTCAAAAAGCGAAAGGATTAACACGCAAAGAACTATTATTGGCAACAAAATTAACGGATGGTGGTACCACCACAAATGTCTTAGAAGAATTGGAACAATCGGGTTTTATTCGACGCTATTTTCCATTTAAGAAGGGCAAAAGAGATGCTTTTTTTCAATTAATTGACCCTTTTACCTTGTTTTATATTACATTTGTCAAAGATGCAAGAGCATCAGGACAAGGTGCATGGTTGGCGCAAATGAACAGTCCGCAATGGCAAGCATGGAGTGGTTATGCTTTTGAGTATCTGTGTCGTTACCATATTCAAGGCATCAAAAAACAATTAGGCATTAGTGGCATTTATACTGAAATATCGGCTTGGCGGAGTCAAAATAGTGTTAATGGGGCGCAAATTGACTTGATTATTGACCGAAATGATAGAGTTATCAATATTTGTGAAATGAAATTTTCTATTAAACCATACACGATTACAAAATCATATGCAGCTAATTTGCGTCATAAGTTGACCACTTTTAGAACGGAAACAGGTACGGACAAAACCTTGTTTTTGACTTTAATTACCGCCTTCGGATTGAAAGAGAATGATTACTCCAAACAATTAGTGAATGATGCTTTGACGATGGAAGCTCTTTTTGAATGATAAACTTTAAATTTAATGCAATTTCCTTATACCTTGTTTTTGAATTGTCAAATTTGCGTCATAAAAACGCTGACCCCTTTTTTTTGAAACAAGGGTGATATACCTTTGCAGCATCATAAAAAAATAGGATGGCAACAACATAAAGCATGTAAGAATATGATGCGTTTGAATCGTAAAAATATCATTCAAATATTGGTACAAATTCCCTGTATGGGATGTTGGTGTGTGGCGATTGCCACCACAACGATTGATAAAACGCATTATTTTCGGTGCAAAACAAGTTTTATAACGATAACAAGGGTTTTACAACTCGAAAGTGATAGTACCAAAAGTGGTCATATAGCAAAAGATAGTATTGCGTTGCAAGAAGTGATTTGTACAAGTACAGGTGTTGCGATTCCAACGACGATTCAAAAAAGCGTTTTCTCTGTAAAAACCATTCATGCAGGGCAAATTGAACAATCGGGTGCGCAAAATTTAGGGGATGTTATTAAAAATTCTTTGAATATTGGCATTCAACAAGATGGTATATTAGGGGCAGGAATATCAATCATGGGGCTTTCGGGAGAGAATGTAAAAATATTAATGGATGGAATCCCAATGATTGGCAGGCAAAACGGCAATATCGACCTTTCTCAAATCCCGCTACACAATGTAGAGCGTATTGAAAGAGTCGAAGGTCCGCTTTCGACAGCCTACGGAACGAATGCTTTGGCAGGTGTTATCAATATCATTACCAAAAAAATACCGACACAACCGTTTGATTTTCAATTAAAACCATACATAGAAGCAGGAAGACATTATAATATTGCTTCAACCATTGGTTTCAGAAAACAAAATCAAAATATTCAAATATCAGGAGGACGCAACTTTTTTAAAGGCTGGTCGCCCGTTGATGCGGGTCGTGTTCAGTCTTGGAAACCGAAAATTTTTTACTTTGGAGATTTGCATTATAATGCTGACTTCAATGGGGTGCAAATCGGTTACAGTGCCAATTACACGGATGAGTATATGCTCAATCGCGGATTACCACTGTTGCCCTACAACGAACAAGCCTTTGATGATACGTATCGGACGATTCGATACGGCAGTGCATTGATTGTTCAAGAAAAAAAGAAAACAACTTGTTGGAATGTACAAGTAGCGTATAATGCATACAAAAGACAAAAAAATACCTATTTAAAGGATTTAACGACCCTTAATTATACAAAAACTGCCAATGAAGGCGACCAAGATACAACGCGTTTTGATTTAATCAATCTGCGCGGTGTGTGGGCAACAACCGAAATACGAAATTGGGGATTTGAAGTAGGTACTGATATAAATGTGGAACAAGGCGCAGGTCGGCGTTTAAAAGATAGAGATAGAAATATTGGCGATTATGCAGCGTTTGGCAGTGCAGAGTGGGATGGCGTGCATGGTTTAAAAGTTCGTTCCAGTTTGCGTTATGCGTATAATACGAGTTATAACGCACCGATTTTGCCCGCAATCGCCTTAAAATATGTTTTTGACGAATCATCTCGGTATATGATTCGGGGTTCATGGGCAAAAGGCTTTCGCGCTCCGAGTTTGAAAGAGTTGTATTTTTACTTTGTGGATGTAAACCACAACATTCGGGGCAACGAAAATTTGAAATCAGAGACCTCCAATAGTTTTAATTTGTCATTTTTTGGTCAAATTTTCACTAAGGATATGCCAAGTATCATAGAATCTTCGTTCTTTTGCAACCGAATTGAAAATTTGATAACATTAGCCGCGATAAGCGGTTCCGAATACGGATATGTGAATATTGGACGATTGACCACTTTGGGGGGCAATGTATCTGGTAAAATCACCTTTAAGGCGGTTGAAATTCAACCCGGTTGGGGTTTGACACGCAGTATGCAGGATTTTAATGGTAAATCCTATGTTGCAAACGCGCAACAAGGGCTTTTGGGAGTGCATTACAGCATTCCAAAAACAGAATATTCGCTTCATTTGCTTTACAAATACTCGGGCAAACAACCGGGGTATGTTAAAAGTGAAAATGGGGACGTTAATCCAACGTTTATGGGTAGCTACCAAATGGCAGATGTGACCCTAAACGGCAAAAGTTGGAGCAAGCAATGGAGGTGGACAGCAGGCATCAAAAATATTTTTGATGTGAAAAATATTCAGAGTCAATTGGTTGGAGGGAGTGGAGGACATTCGGGCGCGACAAGTAGTAGTCCCGTAGGCACAGGTCGGACTTTTTTTGTTTCATCTGTGTTTGAATTAGGCAATCAATTGAGGAAGGGTTTTTCAAGAACATAAGGCACCGCTTAACCAAAATATGCTTGTTGCGTTTTTTTTTAAATTATTTTTAAAAAAAAACGCATGGCGCAACCCATTGAAGAAAAATGTCGTTTCATAATTTAAGTATTAGTGTTTTGAAGGTTGGGCGGCACATGGTAGGTTCTCTTGCCATTGCCGCTTTTTTTTCGGGCTGCATTCCCGAAGAAACACCGATTGCGCCGCATCAAGCGGGTGATGTCATCACCACTGCTGTTGAAATGGGAACGGATTACCGTTGGCAACTTTATTTCAATTTAGAAAAAAATCTAATTGTCGGACGTAATTTGAAAACCGATTGGGATTTGGCATTTGATGCCAATCCTGAAAAGAGTGGTGTGCGGTTGAATAGTGGCAAATTCATGTTTGGTTTCAATACCAAAAAACAATTGGTTTCCGAAGTCATGGACACTGTTGGTTTTGAACAGCATAAACGCTGGGATGCTGCAAATGCGCCCGATTCGTTGGTGATTGGCGATAAACATAATAGTGCAGTCTATATTTTGGATTTGGGTTATGATGAAAAAAGCAATCCATTAGGGTTCAAAAAAGTTAAAATTGTCAGTGCCAATCGGGAAAAATATGTTTTGCAATACGCTGATATGCAAGATAATAACTTTAAAACCATTGAAATACAACGAGATACCAATTATAATTATACTTATTTTTCGTTTAAAACTAATAATACCACTCGCGTAGAGCCACCGAAAAGAGATTGGGATTTAGCGTTTACCCAATATGTCCATATTTTTTATGAACCGTATCAACCGTATTTAGTAACAGGCGTGTTATTGAATACTCATAAAACCTATGCTGTGATGGACTCTACTCAATTTAAATTTGAAAATATCGATTACAAACAAGCGAATTCTTTTTCGCTTTTGGATAAATCGGATGTGATTGGTTATAGTTGGAAATCATTCGGTGGATTTGGCAATGCAACGGGCAATTATAAAATTTTTTCTAATTATAATTACATCATAAAAGATTCAAAATCATACTTTTATAAAATGCGTTTCGTCGGTTTTTATGACGAGCAAGGTCGAAAAGGAACGCCTAAATTTGAGTTTAGAAAACTTTAAAATTCGATTCAAAACATTATAAAAAATACGAATTGAAACGACTGAAAAACGGTAGTTTTATTACGATTAAATATCAAACAAAAAAATGAAAAAAGTATTTTTTACACTCATTACAGGCTTGTGCTTTACCATGTTGCAAGCGCAAGTGCTTGATACCATTTCGCTTGGTACCAGTTATGCCAATCAAGTTTGGTACAATTTACAAACAGATGCAGAATATCGCGCACCTAAAAGTAATTGGGATTTAGCATTTTCTGTTTTAAAACCAGATGCTGCTATTTGGGTTAATCCAACGATTAATTTATATCGTTCTAATAAACCTGCTGCTGCTTGGGCGGGTGCTTTGGATACGATAGGTTTTTCCCTTGCAAGTATTCAACATAATTCAGATACATCTTGGACACTTGGTGCCTTTAATGCGACTTCAAATGGTCAATTTGATTATGGCTGGGGTAGTTATAATATTGCAACCCACAATTTAACGGGTGATTCAATTTATATTATGAAATATCCTGATGGAAGTTTCAAGAAAATTTTGATTGAAAAGTTGGCTTATGACACTTCTTACTTTTTCAAATATGCCAATTTAGATGGTACGAATGAAGTGAATGTTGAGTTGAAAAAGGCAACTTATGGTGCTAAAAATTTTGGATATTATTCTTTAACAACGAATAGTGCCAGCGATAGAGAGCCGTTACGGGCAGATTGGGATTTAACGGCGTGGCAATATAGAAGTTTAATTCCTGATATGTCAGGCGTGATGACACCTTATACATTGACGGGTATTATGCAAAATCGGGGCGTGACAGTGGCAAAAGTGCGCAGAGACTTGTCAAACGATACTTGGAATAATCTAAATTATAAAACGGCGATGAGTACGATTGGCGCGGATTGGAAAGCATTTACGAATGGCGTTTGGACGCTTGCCGATTCTACAGCGTATTTTGTCAAACTTCGGAATGGTCGGATTTATAAAATGGTTTTTACAGGTTTTGGTGGTTCTGCAAATGGCAATATGGTTTTTACACGCAAATACCTGTTGGGGACGAGTGTACAAGATGTTAAAAATGGCACGCAAGCCTTAGCGGTTTATCCCAATCCTGCGGCTGATGGCGATGTTCAAATTGTATATGATTTAGGCAATTATGTTGGCAATGCGCAACTTCAATTGATGGATATAACAGGCAGAAGCATTTGGAGCGAGAAAATGGTGGGTAATGAGACCTTAAATGTGGTACAAATCCCTCAATTAAACCTGTCAGCAGGCATTTATTTAGTTCAATTGACCTATAATGGCAAACAAATGACTCAAAAAATAGTCATTCGTTAAACTTAAATTTTTTAAATTTATTGGATTCTTTGGATTTTTATCTAAAGAATCCAATAAATCCAAGTAAAAAACACACAAATACGCTTCCCATTTCAATAAAAAATACTAACTTGCCGAAATTTTTTGATGCTTATACATGATATAAGAATCAACTTCAAACCTATTTTCTAACATACTGCATTGAATCAAATGAAAGTAGTTATCGTGGAAGATGAACCACAAGGACTCAACAACCTCAAAATGTTGTTGGCAAGAAATTGTGAAGATGTCGAAGTCATCGGCACGGCGGGAGACGTAGAAAGTGCCTTAACGATGTTTAAAGACCCTGATATTCAACCAGATGTGGCATTTTTAGATATTAGTTTACCAGATGGTTTGATATTTCAAGTCTTGAACCAATTGAATCAAGCAGAAGGCATCCATTTTGAAATCATTTTTGTCACCGCTTATCGGGATTTTGCGATTCGCGCTTGCGAATACAGTTCGATTGGTTACATTGTCAAGCCGATTGACCCTGACGAATTGAAAAGTGCAGTCAGTCGAGTTCGCGCTGCGGGGCGTATCAATCGCATGGGTCCGCGTGTCGAAATGTTCAATCATTATTATAATAATCCAAATACGTTTGCCAAAATGAGTATCTCCGCTTTGGATGGAATTCATTTTGTCAATATTAAAGATATTACGCGTTTAGAAGCGGATGATAATTATACGTATATTTTTAATAACTCAGGTGAAAAAATGACCGTTGCTAAAACGCTTAAAAATTACGAACAATTATTAAGTGGGGTTAATTTTTATCGGGTGCATAAACGGCATCTGATAAACCTTAATTTTATGAATAAATTTCTAAAAGGCGAAGGGATTGTTATCATGGATGATACCACTCGAATTGAAGTTTCTCGGCGGCGGCGACCTGCTTTTATGGATTTGTTGCGCCGACTGCAAGGCGAATTACAATAAGTAAACGGCGTTTGGCGTTGAGTATTCGGACAATTTAGCGAATTTACGCTTCTAAATGCAATCGTTTTTTTTGTAATATAGATGACTCATTTCACCTCTTTTTTAAAAATAAAAAAGAGGTGAAAAAGTGCATTATAAAACAACTAATAAATAATAAATTATACTTTAATTGATATGTTGATTGTTTATTGAAATTTATACTATGTTTAAAATTGTGATTTTGATTTGATTGTATATTTTTGAAAAAAAAATGTCACAATTCAAAAAAAAAATTCAAAAAAAAAGCCGAAATACTTGCAAGATTCTAAACTTTATTTGTAACTTTAACAAATCAATCAAAAGAATAGATTATTGTATCTCAATTTTTTATAAAATGATAACCAAAATTTACAGTCTTAAATATATACGAATTTTACAATTGTAATAACTATGGAAGACAAGAAAAACGGTAGCAGAACCTTAGAAAATATTAAAAAAGAATTGCAAGATAAGGTGCTAACCAAACAGCAAGAACGTAATACTTTGGGTGGTAATCAGCAAAATGTATCCACAGGTGGTATCGTACCACAGTAGCCTAAGCGTTTCTTAGAAAACGTTTTCTATGCGAATACACCATGCTTTCCACTAAAAGAGTCGAAAATTTGAACATTCTATCACAATGTTTTGACAAGTTATTTGAGCATTGCTCCTTTGCTTGACTTTGTTTTTTTTGCATAAAAAGGAAGTTTTATATCATTGAGTATTATAAAAATACATCCTATTGAAGTGACCTACTTTCACATTTACATAGCTCATATCAAAAAAAGTTCATTACTATGGAAGACAAAAAAAATAATAAATCCTTGCAGGAGATTAAAAAAGAATTGCAAGGTCAAGTCTTAAATGATTCAGAAGCTCTTTTCATCAAGGGTGGCAGAACGGTCGAGACAGACCGTCAGAAAACGGCTGCGGGCAGCGTTTTCGCTCCGCAATGATGTGGCAGATGCCTTATTTAAAGGAAATTATTAGAAATAGATTTGCAAAATCGGAATGGTTTTGCAAATCTCCACTACCTTTGGGCAAAATGAATTAAATAGGATAGGTATAATGGAGAAAATTCCAGATAGACAATTGAAAATCAAACAGTTAGAACAATTGTTTGCAACGGTAAAGCAAGATGAGCAACGGCTGATGATTTTAGCAGAACTTGCAGGTTACTATACGTTTACCAATATTCGGGAGGCGCAAAAATTATTGGCGCATCAAGCTGAATTATTGTTGGAATATCGTTTTTCGGATGCACAATTGAGTTATCATTTGAATACGGCAATTGTTGAAAATCAATTGTATAACTATACGCTTTCGGATATTGAGTTTAAAAAAGCATTGGAATTGGTGCGGGATAGTGGTTTGCGGCAACAGACAGAAGTGTATATTGACTACGCGGGTACGTTGATGAACCTCAAAGAGAAGGAGCAGGCGATGTATTTTTTGGATGCAGCAGACAAAAATTTGGGTGCTTTTCCAGACGATACCCTCAAAGCGCGCATGATGTGTCGAGAAGCGTATTTTTGGTTGATGGTTTCGGCATATGATAAGGCGATTGAATTGTTTTTACAAAGTGAAAAATTGTATGATACGTTGGATGAAAAGACGTTGGAAATAAAAGATTTATATTTTAAATCATTGATTTACAGTGGTTTAGGTTCGATTTACGATTTGACGAATGATTTGCCTCGAGCAGTCGGGGCGCATTTAAAAGTTATCAATATGTGCGAAAAAGCAGGCATGCGAAGTCGTTTAGCATGGCATTACGTGAATGTGGGCAAGGCATATATGGGTATGGATGATTACGAAAACGCAGAGGCTTTTTTTAAAAAAGTCAATCTGATTAAAGATGATTTAAGTCAATCGGCAAGAGCGCATGCTTCTGCGAACTCTGGTTACTGCTATTTTTTAGGTGGTAAGTATGATGAAGCATTGGCTCTTTACAAGGCTGCCGAAAAATTGTATCATGCGAAAGATGATAAAGATAATTTAGATAATTTATCCGTCGTTTCGCATTGGAAAGGAATGTTATATGATGCGATTGGGAAACAAAAATTAGCGGAAAAACAGTTTGCAAATGCGTTGCATTATGCACAATTGTCTGGAAATCATCGACAACAGGCGATTGTTTGTAAAGATATTGCTGAATTATTTGCAGATAGGCGTGATTATAAAAATGCCTATGATTACCAAGTGTTGCATGACCAATTTTGGCGAAAATATACAGAAGAAATGAATCGTTTCCGCGTTTCGGAGTTGGAATACAAATATGAGGCGGAAAATAAGCGCAAAGAAGCGGAATTATTAAGGTTGCAGGCAACGGGTTTGCAGTTGAAAGCGTTGCGAGCGCAGATGAATCCACATTTTATGTACAATGCTTTAAATTCGATTCAGAATTATATCATGCAAAATGATACGGCGCATGCGGCAAAATATTTAGCCAAATTCGCCAAATTGATGCGCAAAAGTTTGGAATATTCAGAATTGGAAATCATTAGTTTGGAAGATGAAATTGGTTTTTTGGAAGATTATATCATTATCAATCAAAAACTTAGATTTGAGAATCAATTAGAATATGTTATTGAAGTCGATGAAGAAATTGAAGAGGATATTCTCGGCGTGCCGACGATGATTGTTCAACCGTATTTGGAAAATGCTATTGAACATGGTTTGCGTCCGCGACGCGGTGGATTGATAAAACTGATTTTTTCGTTGATAGATGAAGATAAAATTTTATGTGTAGTCGAAGATAATGGAGTGGGGCGCGAAAAAGTGCGCAAAATGCAGGAAAAAGACGGTTATCATTTGAATCATAAATCACGCGGTACGAATATCACAGAGAAACGATTGGAGATTTTACATGCAAATGGCGCGAAAGAGCAAAAATTGTTTGTCAATATCATTGATTTGAAAGACCCTGTGACGCAAGAACCTTGTGGTACGCGGGTCGAAATTGAGATTCCTGTGGTAGAAATGCACTTGAAAAGTAATTTATAAAACATTGATTTTCAATGGCTATCAAACAAAAAGCAATTGTCCAAGTTCCTAAAAAATTAATAGAAAACGAGGATTTTTATATCGAAAATAACCTTTTTGTTCTAACGGAGCAATTTTTGAAAGCACGCGGTTTTTGTTGTCAAAATGGTTGCCGACATTGCCCTTACAAACAGATTTCAAAAGAAACATGAGCAAGGAACAGCTGTTGAAAAACATTTTTATCCTTTTAGGCGTTATGCTTTTCGGTTGTAAATCGGATTGCAAATTTGGAAAACCCATTGCGATTTTCCCAAACGGATTGCCGATTGTGACCGAACAACATTTCGAGGCGCGGGCAGCAGATGCGGTAGAAAGTATTTTGTTTAAAAATGGGTTGCGGTTGCAAATTACACAATCAGGTTGCAATGATTTAAAACAAGTGTTTGAATTTACGCAACAAGGCAATTTTTCGGGACGGGAAGATGCTTTTTGGAAACAAGTGGCTATTGACCAATTGAAAATGATGTCAAGTATGCACGTTTCTTTGCAAACATTTGGTTTGTGGGCGAAAGCGATTGAAGGGATTCTACCGACTTTGAAATTAGGTGAAGTAACTGAAATTGAACCCAATACATATGTGAAAATAGATAAAATTACGAATGGAAAAGATGCAATTTTGTTGTTAGAATTATCAAAAAAACGGTAGCATGTTTAAGATTTCCGAAAAAAATAAAAATGTGAAAAAAAAGTTGCATCCTTTTTCAAAAAGATGTAATTTAGCACCATAATTTCGGAAGAGGAAACAAATACTTGACAAAACCATTTTTACATGATAAATAATACCACTATGAGAAGTTTAAAGGGCGCAATCCGTTCTTTACTTTTAGCTAAAAGAAACAAACATGCGTGTAACAACCACATTGCCTCACTTCCAAGTGATGCTAATCGATTATCTCACATTTATTTTTCTAAATTGCCTGTGAATTGAAAAATTGGAATGATATTTTCATTTCCATAATAACGTTGTGCCTCACAGCTAAAAACCAATCAAAATTGTTGTCACTGAACGTTTAAAGGATACTTTTATAAAAAAATATTTTATTTAGATGCAACAATTTATTTCAATAAGTAGTCTTTCATGCAGATTACGCTTTGTAAAAGATAAATTCGTTTAGGTTTTAAAACCTAAATGTTTAAAAATAGTTTGAGTTTGTTTATAAATATGTTTTTGGTTGAAATCGTAAGTAACTGATTTATCGTTACTTGCGATTTTTTATTTTCGTACTGAATCTACCAACAATCTTCTTGAAAGGATTGGGCTTATCTTAAACCGTTTTTTATGAGTTTATCCAAAAAAGAATCATTATTTTTTGGAAATGATAAAAATAAACCCTTTTTTTGCATTTAATATGCAAAAAATCTAAAAATCATGCTGATTCAATTTACAATTGAGAATTATAAATGTTTCAAAGAGGAAGTTAAACTGAGTTTAGTGGCATCGGGTTATGATAAAGAGACTCGTTGGGACCGTAATGTTCTTGTTGAGCCTAATTTCCAATTAAATTTGTTAAAAAGTGCTGTTGTTTATGGGGCAAATGCAAGTGGCAAAAGCAAATTGGTTCAAGCAATTGATTTTTTTAAATATTTTATTTTAAAATCTTCAAAAGAAAGTCAATTAAATGAAACGATTGAAGTTGCTCCCTTTTTATTCAATACTGCTACTGCGGATGCGTCAACTATTTTTGAAATCATGTTTTTGCATGAAAATATCCAATTTAGATATGGTTTTGAGGTAAATTCGGCTGAAATTAAAGCAGAATGGTTGTTTTTTAAACCCGAAACCAAAGAAATAGAATTGTTTTACAGGGAAAAGCAAGAATTTGTTGTTCATAAAACCAAATTTAAAGTTGGCAATTATTTGGTTAAAAATGGGATGATACGTGAAAATGCTTTATTATTGTCTGTTGCAGGACAGTTTAATGATAAAATTGCTATAAAAATATTCAATTGGCTTAAAAAATTGGATATTGTATCTGGATTACATAGCGAATTATATACAGGTGTGTCGGTACAGCAACTTAAAAATGATTCCCAAAAAAATGCCATTCTTGAATTTATTAAAGCGGCTGATTTGGGGATTGACGATTTACTGCCTCAGTTATTAGACCCTGATAATTTGCCTAAAGATTTACCTACTGAATTAAGTGCGTTATTAACAAAGACCTTTAAAGAAAATAAAAATGCTGAATTTTTTTATGATATTATAACCAACCATAAAGTTTATAATAATGATAATGAATTTATTAAGTATTCAAAGTTGTCTATGAAGTCAGATGAATCAGAAGGTACCAAAAAATATTTTGCTTTGGCAGGATTGGTTTTAAATGCATTACAAACAGGCAAAATTTTGGTAATAGATGAATTAGATGCCAAATTACATCCGAATTTAGTGAGCAAATTGGTCGAATTGTTTAATTCAAAGGATAAAAATCCAAAAGGGGCGCAATTGATTTTCAATACACATGATACTAATTTGTTAAGTACTAAACTTTTTCGGCGCGACCAAATTTGGTTTACTGAAAAAGATAGGTATGGGGCGGTGACTCTATATTCTTTGCATGATTTTATGTTGGAGGATGGGGACAAGGTACGCAAAGGAGCCGATTTTGAAACCAATTATATCAAAGGGCGATATGGAGCCATTCCTTACTTGATTGATTTTGATTATTTATCAGTGATTTAAAACCATGAAAAACAAACCATTAGCAGACTGTAGGAGACGAGAGCCTAATATTGAACGGTCTGCAAAACCTCATAAATGGGTTAAAAAGCGTTATTTGATTGTTTGCGAAGGCGAAAATACAGAACCAAGCTATTTCAAACAGTTCAAATTAAAGACTGCGACTATCAAAACACTTGGTGAAGGGTTTAATACGCTTTCATTAGTGCTTCGTACGATGGAAATTATAGATAGTGAAATAGATGAATATGATTATGTATGGTGTGTGTTTGACCGTGATAGTTTTCCTGCGCAACGATTCAATGAAGCCATCAAAACTGCGAAAAAGGCTGGCTTTCAGGTTGCCTATTCCAATCAAGCGTTTGAATATTGGTTGATATTGCATTTTCAAGACCATCAAGGGGGGGCATTGGAACGACAAGCCTATGATGATAAAATCAATGAATATTTAAAACCTTTAAAATGTAAGTATGATGGCAAAAAATCAAAAATTATTTCAGATAAATTGTTTGAAATATTGTTAGCTAATGACTCTAAAACACAGCGTCCAAGAATTCAATTGGCTATTGAACGCGCTAAAAAAATACTAAATTGGCATGAATCTATGGAAATAACACCAGAACAGGCAGAATCTTCTACAACTGTTTTTAAATTAGTAGAAGATATTTTACAATTTGTTTGAAGTATTATAATGATTCTATGCCCTCCTATGTGAACTATGTGTTTAAAAAGGCAAGTTAATAACTACTTTTAACATTTGCTTCTTTTTTTAATAAAACCCTAACATAGCATTAACCACTCATAACAAGTAGAAAGGCGTTCTTTGCAGTATGAATCAAAAAAATTTAAAAAACAAAAGGAAGAAGACAAACATCTAAAAAATGAGAACCATTGCAAAAATCATCGCAAGCGCGATAACCCTTTTTACAACAAACATGGATGCCAATGCACAGATTTCCATTGGCGGTCGTTTCGGTGTGAGTGCTAACAATGTAGTTGCGCCGTCCTTAAACAACACATTAAGTTTCAATCCAACCTATAATTACAGCGCGGGCGTAGTTGCCGAGATTGCACTCGGCAACTGGCTTGCCGTGCAACCTGAGTTGAATTATACGACCAAAGGTTTCGGAATGAAATTGGGCAATAACTTTAAAATATTTGATATTGATTTGCCATTAGGTGTGAAAGCCGAAACAAAATTTCATTATTTGGAAATGCCGCTTTTGTTGAAAGCGAAATTTGGGAATGAATTAATACATGGATACGTTGCTGCGGGTCCGACTTTGGGCTATGCTTTGGCGGGTCAATTGGTCGGTAGCACGACGGTTTTGATTGATGTGAAATTATATGATGCACCGATTAATTTGAATCAAACGGGTTTTAATCGTTTTGAAATGGGCGGTGCGATTGGCGCGGGAGTCGGTGTAGAGACGGGCAAAGGGCAATTGTTTTTGGATGCCCGTTACACACGCGGCTTGACGCAAAGTTACGAAATCCCTGTGATTGGAACGAAAGTGATGAATCAAGGCTATGGATTGAGCATTGGCTACTTGCATCGCTTGTAAAAAAGACCATATATTTTCCCTTTTTTGACATACATTTTGCTGTTAAAGTGTAAAGCCTGTTGAATGTTCAACAGGCTTTTTTTGTTTTCTAACGCATTGATAATTAATGAGTTACTTTCGGGTCTAATGTTTTTGCTTGTGCAACCCAAGCTTCTACTTCGTCCAAACGAGGCAATTTTTTGACCAATTTAATGCGTTCATTGGTTTCGACAATTTTCGCATGCAAATTAGCAGGAACCCGATTTCTCAATTCCTTGACCGTATCAACACCTGCCAATTCCAATAAATTGGAATAATCTTCTGCAACGCCTTTGATGCGGAACAAATCTGCCATATTCACCCAGCGCAAGATTTTTTTCTCGTCTAAGTCGGTTTTTTCAGCAATCGCTTGTCTGCCTTTTTTAGACGCGCCTGCTTCTAACAAAGATTCTACGGTTTTCAAACCCAATTCTTTGATTAAAATTTCTTTCGTGCTATCACCAATTCCAGCGATGTCAACAATGTCGTAAGCCATTTTTAGTTCTTTTTGTTTTAAAATGAGGTAATTTAATAACAGCAGCAAATATATAGGTTTCGTTCTTAAAATGCAGCGTTTTTTATAAAAAAAATGTATTTTGCAGGCAAAAATTTAAAAGCATGACAACTATTTTCATTGCGGTACTCGCTAAATTGTTTTCGATTGTCAATCCATTCGGCACGGTACCGATGTATTTGACCATGACAGCGCACTATTCCGATGCAGAACGGAAGAAATTGGTGCGCATGACCTCCATCTATTTTGTGGGGATTCTCTTGGCTTTTTTCTGGGGTGGCGCGTATATTTTGAGTTTCTTCGGATTGAGTATCAATGCCTTACGCATTGCAGGCGGATTGGTTATCCTCAACTCTGGTTTTTCTTTGTTGAATGACCATTTTGCACAAAATAGGGTAGGCGATGCCGTTGAAAAAGAGGCGATGGATAAACCCGATATTTCTTTTTCGCCTTTGGCAATGCCAATGCTTTCGGGACCTGGTTCGATTTCATTGCTGATTGGCATTTTTGCAGAAAATGAATTATTGGCAGAAAAACTCTTAATTTCGGGCGTTATCATGTTAAATGGCGTAATTGTGTATGTGGTTTTATTGTTAGCACCGTTTTTCTACCGATTTTTGGGCGTGTCAGGCTTGAAAGCAGGTTCGAGAATCATGTCGTTTATTACGATGGCGATTGGAGTACAATTTATTATCGGAGGGATTGTGGCGTTGGTGAAATCGTTGGGTTAAATAGTTTGGCTCATCCGCCTTTTGGGTGGAAATTTTAAACCAATATCGAATCTAACTTGACGCAAGTTTAAAACTCTATCCATTACCCACCGAATGATTGTTTGTATTCAAATCATTTTGCAAAATAAAAAGGTGCGTCGCACCGCAACATTTGTAGAAAAACAAACGATAAACCCGCATTGGAGGTGCGTCGCACCGTAACATTGGTGAAAACGATGGGATGTTACGGTGCTACGCACCTCAAACGCGGGTTTTAATTCCGTTCTGCTACAAATGTTGCGGTGCTACGCACCTTTTTTGATTCTGTGGGTAATGGATAGAGTTTAAAACTTGCGTCAAGTTAATATTTTATAAATTCGTTTTTTTATAGTTGAACTCCTATCCAGTTCTTTTTACCCAAAAAGCGGATGATATAATAGTTTTAATAATTTTTTAAATATTGAAATACTTTAATATGAAAATAGCAAATGATTTTAATATTTTTTCAGATATTCCTGAAAAAGAATATGTTTCGAGCGTTTCTTTAGCACATCGGAAACATTTTGCTCAATATTTTACGCCTTATCCGATTGCGCAATTTATGGCGAACTGGATAATTGCCAATCCCAATTGTAAAACGATTCTTGACCCTGCCTTTGGACTTGGAATTTTAGGACGAGTCCTTTTAGAAAAAGATGAACGGAAATATCATATTAAAGGCTATGAATTGGATACATGTATGTTTGAAAAAGCTCAATCTTTATGGGAGGAAACGGACGTTGAATTATTGAATAAAGATTATATGTTTAATGATTGGGAAAACCAATATGATGGTATTATTGCGAATCCACCTTATCTGAAATTCCATGATTATACGGCTAAAGATGAAATTTTGAAAATATTTCAAACGCGTTTAGGCTTTGTTTTGACAGGATTTACGAATTTATATGCTTTGTTTCTATTAAAATCAATTCATCAGTTAAAAATAGGCGGGCGAGCAGCTTATCTGATTCCATCTGAATTTTTAAATTCGGATTATGGCAAAAATGTCAAACAATATTTGATTCAAAACAAATCGTTGCGTCAAATCATTGTTTTTGATTTCAAAGAAAATGTTTTTGACGATGTTTTAACGACTGCAAGTATTTTTTTATTTGAAAATAGTCCACATCAAAACGCAAGTGTTGTCTTTAAAACGATTAAAACAATAGATGAATTATATGTATTTTCAAAAAACAGGGAATCTACGATTCATTTAGCGGATTTGGACGCACAAATCAAATGGCGTAATTATTACCAGCCCTCGAATCGAAACATTTATAAAAACTTAGTTCCATTAAGTACTTATGGCAAAGTGGTACGCGGGAATTTTGACTCCATAGCGCAAGCAGACAAAAAGATATTTTTGTTAAATGCTACGGGTTTAAAAGATGCACAAGTGAAAAAATATATAGAATTGGGCGAACAATTGGGGGTTCATAAGAAATTTCTTACAAGTCGTCGGAATCCTTGGTTCGTACTTGAAAAGCGTCTTCCGTCTCCAATTTGGGTCACGGTTTTCAATCGAAATGGGCTTCGATTTGTGCGTAATAAGGCTGAAATTAGCAATTTAACCACTTTTCATTGTTTGTATTTGAATATTTTTGCAGCATATCGCGCTGATTTGCTATTTGCTTATCTGTTGACGGATGTTTCAAGAACGGTTTTCAAAGATAATCGCAGAGAATATGGAGATGGTTTGGAAAAATTTGAGCCGAATGACTTAAATACAGGACAGGTTTTAGACCTTGATGTGATTAGTAAGGCTGAAATGGAGGAAATTCTTGCTATTTACAACATTTATGAAAATAATGTTATGAATGGACATTTGGATTTAAAATCAATGGAATCATTGAATGAACTATTTTCAACTATTTTAAATAAATAATTTGTTTTATATTTTTTGAATCAAGTATTAGGGAAATTTAGGAAGTAAGGAGTTGACGTTAAATATATTGACAACAACGTTTGGAGGGTTTCAAACCCTCCAAACGTTATAATACAAAAAATACTTGTTAAAAAGTTGATTTTCAATATATTATAACGTTTGGAGGGTTTGAAACCCTCCAAACGTTGTTGTCGATTATTTAACATTAAGGACTTATTTGCTGGATTTTAAAAAAAAAATCCAGTAAATAAGTCCTTAATTCTTGATTCAAAAATAAACTACCAGAATGTATAATATAAAATCGCAATCATCGTCAAAATAACGCCCGTTCCAATCGCGAAATTACCAGTAATTTTAAAGTCTTCGGAATTGACTTCCAATCCTTTATCACTTGGTTTCCACAAGCCGAGTGCAACCATTACGCTGACGCATATCAAGAAAACATAACCCATTTTATCCAAAAAGGGTACTTCGGGCATGTATTTGTACATCCAAAGCGACATCAAAAAGCCGCCCACAATCGCAAATAACGCGCCTTCTGAATTGGTTTTTTTCCAGAAAAAGCCCATGAAAAACGCTGCAAAAAGCCCTGGCGAGACCAACCCCGTCATTTCTTGGATAAATTGGAAGCCTCCTTTTTTGTCAATTCCCATGAATGGAGACGCAACAATCGCAATCAACATCGCTACAACCACCGTCGCCCGCCCGATGTAGACCAATTGTGCTTCGGAAGTATCTTTGCCAAAGAATTTTTTGTAAATATCAAGGGTGAAAATGGTTGAAATACTATTGGCTTTGCCCGCCAAAGATGCTACAATTGCTGCGGTCAATGCCGCAAAAGAAAGTCCTTTCAAGCCCGCAGGCAATAAATTCAACAATACAGGATAGGCATTATCTTGATTCAAAACCCCATCTTTTAACATTTCCTGTTGAAACATGCCTTTTTGATGTAATACATAAGCCGCTATACCCGGCACAACTACGATAATAGGCATCAAGATTTTTAAAAATGCAGCGAATAAAATACCTTCTCTCGCTGTTTTTAAATCCGCGCCTAAGGCACGTTGTGTGATGTATTGATTACAACCCCAATAATTCAAATTCGCAATCCACATACCGCCAATCAATACGCCCAAACCGGGAAGTGCCATGTAATGTGCATGATTCCCATCTTTTTTGAAAATCATATGAAAATGGTCGCCTGCTTTTTCCTGCAGGAGGCTTACGCCTGTCATCAAACCACTTGTGCCAAATTGTTCAGAAACCAATGTGACTGCCATATAAGTCGTTGCCAAACCGCCGATGATGAGGAAAAAAACTTGAATTACGTCTGTGTAACCAATGACTTCCATCCCACCCAAAGTGATAATGATGGCAAATGCCGCCAAAAATAACATACACATTGTGAAATCTAATCCCGAAATCGTCGAAACGGCTAACGCGCCTAAGTACAAAATTGCCGTCAAATTGACAAAAACATACAAAAACAGCCAGAAAATCGCCATAATCGTACTCACCGTGCTATTATAGCGCATGTTTAAGAATTGCGGCATGGTGAAAATCTTATTCCGCAAATAAGTTGGCATAAAGAAAATCCCAACGACCAATAAGGTTGCCGCCGCCATCCATTCATACGTCGAAATCCCGAGACCCATGTTGAAACCATTGCCCGACATACCGATAAATTGCTCCGCCGAAATGTTCGACGCAATCAAAGACGCGCCAATCGCCCACCAAGTCAGGGAACCCTCTGCCAAGAAGTAATCATTACTGCTTGCCTCTTTCTGTTTTTTGCGTTGATAAATACTCCAGCCGTAACCCGCAACGACTAAAAAATAAATACCAAAAACGATGTAATCAATGAGTTGCATTGAGACTAATTTTAGGTTGTGTTGAGTAAAAAAAGTTTGTTTAAAGTTGAAACCAAAACCTTTTGGTAACGCGGGTTAAAGTTACTGTAAAAAGTACACTTATTACCCAATACAGGTTAATTTTTTTTTTATTCCTCTTTTTCAACGCTTTGTGACAATTCGACAAGGGTAAATGCTATACCTTTGTGACCTCAATGCTCCCTCCGTCATCAGACTGAAAACCGTTTATTACGATGATTTAAAAGATTTACAAACCCATGATTTTAAAACAAATACTAAAAAACACACTGTGTGTTATCGTCCTCGTATCCAATTTTGTGGCTGCTACCACTGCACAACCTTGTAAAGAAGTGGTGGGTTATTATCCATCTTGGCGGTGGTATGAGCGCGGCGGTTTGGTGCGTCCTGCTAATATTCGGTATCAAAAATATTCAACCATCATTTATTCGTTTTTCGCACCTTCGTTGAATGGTTCATTAACTTCGACGGATGATTTTGCAAGTCAAAATATTTTGAAAGGACAAATAGATGCTTTTTCAAATCCTGTTTCGTTTGTACCCAACACATCCTTAGTGGATTTGGCGCATCGAAATGGGGTAAAAGTGGTTCTTTCGATTGGCGGCGAACAACATTCTGAGTTTTTTTCGACGATTGCAGCAGATATAACCAAACGGACAACCCTTGCTACGGCTTGCCGCAATTTGATGGTACAATATGGAGTGGATGGGATTGATGTGGATTGGGAACATCCGGGCGATACCTTGCGCAATGGGCAACCCGTTGACAAAGAAAATTTCACCTTGCTTTGTCAAGCGATACGCAACGAATTAACGGCATTAGGGCTGCAAACAGGCAAAACTTATACATTATCCGCAGCCGTTGGCGCGGGAGCGCAGCATCTCGAAAGCATTGATTGGCAACGCGTTACGCCAATTGTAGATCGGTTTCATTTGATGGCATATGATTTTTTTGGAGATTATGACCCATTAACGCGTTTTAATGCGCCTTTGTATTTGCCCAATCAAACTTTTAATAATGCGTTGAGTGTGGATGCCGCTTTGCGCACTTTGACCGACACGTATGGAGTGCCTCCGAGTAAGATTTTGGGTGGTTTGGCTTTTTATGGGCAAGCCGTGAAAACGCAAGGTACGCCTGCACCGTATATTCCCTATTTGGGTGCTGACACGCAAACGTTTCCGATTGATAATGGGAATCCAAGTTATCATCAAATATTAAGTAAAATTAATTTGTTCACGTCTAATTGGGATGTTGCAACGCATACCCCTTATTTGATAGGGAAAAATGGTTTAAATACGTATGTGACTTTTGATGATGAGAGTTCGATTGCGAAAAAAGCGCAATATTTTGTAGATAAAGGGTTGCGCGGAGCTTTTTTTTGGGAAATGACGGGCGATTATTTGGAAACTGCGCCTAATTCTGGGGTGGTTTGGGGAACGCCTTTGGCAGATACCGTCAATTCGGTTTTTTGTGGGCGCGTTTTTCTTGCGCCTTGCCCTGCGCCGATTGGTTTAAATCCGACTCCTACCCTTCAAGAAGTGCGGTTGCGTTGCGATTCGGTCATTGGTGCAAATACCTATGCTTTTGAGTATAAAAAACGCAATACAGCAACTTGGATAAGTGCTAATTCGACTATCAATCGATTGAATATCAATAGTTTAGATAGTTGTACGGAATATGAATATCGGGTACGTGCTTTGTGTGGTGAAAATCGATGGAGTGCTTATTCGGAAGTAATGCCTTTTAAAACGACTGGTTGTACCACCGCATGTAGTGCGCCTTCGGGTTTGCAAATCGGGCGTAATTTGAATGCGTTGACCTTGACATGGAATCCCTTGACATCGGCTCAATATAAATTGCAATGGCAATTAGAAAATGCAAGTGATTGGAATACCCTTAATTTAAATTCAAATACTTATGTATTATTAAATATTTTAAATTGTTTAAATTATCGTTTCCGATTAGCCTCTGTTTGCAATGGTTTGGAAAGCGCGTATAGTGCTGAAACGCCTTTTTTTACAGGAGAATGCCCTACATGTGATGCACCACTTCCGTTTTCCCAAACCAGTACAGCTAATAGTGCAACTTTAAATTGGACGGCGCAAACGCGGGCAACCGCTTATCAAGTGCGGTATCGGGCAGTCGGTGCGAGCAATTGGGCAACGAAAACCGTTACCAATCCAACGATTCTATTGAGTGATTTGAATGATTGTACGCGTTATGAAGTGTCCATTCAAAGCACTTGCGCAACAGGCAATAGTCCTTTTTCAACAGCACAAAGTTTCGTAACCACAGGTTGTGTCAATCCTGAAACCGATACGACTCAATGTTCTAAACCTAAAACTTATTATTTTGGAACGGCTTACCAACCTTTGGGCGAATTAAAACTCGGACAAGGGCAATTGACTCCGATTAATGGGCAATCGACGGATGCGTACATCCCACAAAATCGGTTGAAATGGGCGATTTCGATGATACATGCGGCGCATTTGTTTAAAAGTACTACTAAAATAACGGGTTTAGATGCTAATTTTTTATGGGCAACTGCCTTGTTTAGTTCTCGTTGTGGTTGCGATGGAGCAATTCAAACCATTGGAAATCAATTGTTTCCATTGGTTTTTGATGCAAGTACCCAAGCCAATGGTTGTTTTCAAATCGGCAATTCGACGGCTTATGCGCAACTTTCCCAAGTCTATCCACTTCGGTTTCCCGCAGGTCAACATCCTGCTTTGATTGCAAATGATCATTTTACAACCGCAGCATTGGCAAATACGTATAATGATTTATTAACCTTGCGTTTATGGGAGGTGGCGAAAGGATGGCAAGTGGAAACCTTTTTTCGGACGGCGGCAGACCCACATGCCTTGATTCGACTCCTCTCGGCAGCGCATACAGGTGGTGCATGGATGCCCGTTTTTGAACGCATTTTTAAAACGGATAGGCAAAATGCCTTGCGTTCCCGCAATTTATCCACTTATTTTGCTGCTGATGCTGCGTTGACGACTCATCAACAAAAAGTTTCAGATGCGGTTTGGGTTTTAAACAATCAACCTAACGCTTTGGAGGTGTTGAATCCGACCCAAAATCATTTTGATAATTATTACGATGCGCAAGTCAGCTGGTCTGATGTGCAATCTTACATACATAGTATTAAATATTTATATCCAGAAGTCAAAATCAGTGCGCTTAAAAATCAAGTTCGTGCGAAATTCAATTCGATTAATAATGGACAAAGCATTTCTTTTCGGTATCAATTAGGAGCTGTATTGAATGAATTGATTTTAAACTTGCCTGTGGATGAACCAACCGCCGCGATTGCCGCTAACTTTGGTTGCGTATCGCCTACGCCAATCGATACAACAGCGATTTGTGCCATTCCTCAAAATTTATATGCGGATAGTTTGAAAATAGATAGGGCGCAATTGCATTGGACGGCAACCGCGCCCCAATACAGCATTTATTACAAAAAAACATCAAGTACATATTGGTTCACCTCGACGAAAGTGGCAAATATTTTCAAAGCCTTTTACTTAGAACCTTGTGCGACCTATGTTTTCAAAGTCAAATCGTTGTGTCCTGCCAATCTATCCAGTGCATTTAGCTCGGAATATACATTTCAATTACCATGCAGTGGAATAGCACCTATGAATCAAAATGCTACAAAAAGTTTTGAAATAGCTCCTAATCCAAGTGAGTCGTTACAAATTTCATTTGAATTGGACGCAGATTCAGCACAAAATAGCCTTGAAATAAGCAATTTGCAAGGGCAAATCTTGAAAACAATGCCGCTTGGAGAACGCTCTAAAGGTTTTTATGAACTAAAAATGCCCGATTCGGCGGATTTGCAAGCAGGTTTGTATTGGATTACCTTGAAAACCCATCAAGCGCGTTTAGTGAAAAAGTGGTTGAAGCAATAATGTAAGTCTTAAAAAATTTGCTCCGTATATGACAAAAAAGAGGTGATGGATGAACAGATTGGGCGTTATAAAAATTGCCTATATGACGAAAGCCACAAAGGATGTACTTTCAGGCTTTGTTTATGTTGCGTTGGCGCGACTTACGCTCCTGCGTTCAGGGACGCAGTACC
>JAAFJT010000058.1 GCA_013298955.1 Chitinophagales bacterium | reverse complement strand
GATAATAAAAACACAAATTGTTTCTTGGTCATACATTGTTGCCAATGCGTTAAGAACGTATGTATTTTAAATAATACTTTTTTTTGATTCATTTTGATTTAGGTATCCGATTATGCCACAAATCAAACATTTTTTTATGTATTTGACAAATACATCTATCCTAACAAGACTCTTTTTCAAAGACTACTATCACTGGAAGCCCGAAATGGTTTTTCAAACGCAGGCTCAACCATGCGCCATATCATTTTTGAATAATCTTTTCCATCCAACATGAAAAATAAAATTTTTGGATGCTGACAAGTACTAAAATAAAATGCGGTTTCTTTTCGATTTTCCAATACTTTAAATTCTAATCGGGCTTCTGATTCGATTTTTTTGAAAGCAACATGGAGTTTATCAACGGTTTCGTGCACCCAATCGTAAAATTCATCGGGTACATCTGCCAATAACGGTTCGATAGATTGTCCTGTTTTCAAATATTCCCAAATATTTTTGCTGGATATGCCTGTTAAAATGCGGTGCAGCCGCACATATTCTTCAAATTTGACTTTCAACCGAAAACCACTTTTAAAACGGACGACAAAACCTTCTTGATTGGGTTTTGCCAATTTTTTCAAATCGCGCAATTGGGTAATACCTTCTATTTTTCCAACGGTCGTAAAACCAATATTTTGTATAGGCAATTCTTTTCCTGTTTTCGTTTCGATGACGGCGGTTAAAACCAAATCTTCTTTGTCGCCATAATCCACTACAATCCGATTTTCGGGATAAATAATTTCAAATAAATAAGTGTGTTTTGGATTTAAATGAGGCAGGACATGAGCATATTTTTTTTGCAAAATCAGATTCGCTCGAATCGATTGTTCGCTGTTGAACGAACCGCGTGATGCAATAAAGGCTTGATTATCAATAAAATACATAATACCCAAAGAACCATCCATTTTTTCAAAAACATCAAAAGGCTCTTTTGGAATTTGTTCAGCCGTCAATTCTTCCAAATTGAAAAATTTTGGAAAAGGGCGTGCCATAGTTTTGCCATGACTATCCAAAATCAAGCCGCGACAAGTTTTAGTCACCTCATTCCAACAACGTTCAAATTGCACGATTGGTGTATAATTGTAAATATACAAATCAGCCGTAGGATGTTTGTGAACGATAATGTATTGTTTATCAATCAGTTCGTGTAATAGTTCAAAATCAAAATTTTTCATATCGTTTAATCATTTTAAAATCGGCGCAAAATAAGCGTTTTATTGAACTTATGGTACAATTGAAACACGGATGACACGGATTGGGCGGATATTCACGGATTTTTTAGGATAAAAAAATCCGTGAATATCCGATCAATCCGTGTCATCCGCGTTCCAATAGTATTACAATTAGAGCCCATATTATTCAAAAGGCGTTTCTTTGTAACCCCGCAAAACGATGTCGAACCGATAGCCCAAAGCAAAACTGGGTTCGGTCAAAGCCAATTCAAATTGCGAAACCATCAAATGACGGCTTTTTTCGGGTACGCCTTTGAAAATCGGGTCAAATGCTAATAACGGGTCTCCCGGAAAATACATTTGCGTCACCAATCGAGAGGCAATCGTCGTACCAAATAAAGAAAAATGTATATGATTGGGTCTCCATGCGTTATGATGATTGCCCCAAGGATACGCGCCCGGTTTGATAGTGTAAAATTTATAATTACCTTCCGAATCCGTCAAACACCGCCCGCCGCCCAAAAAATTGGGGTCAAGTGGCGCGTTATGTTGGTCGATTTTATGAACGTACCGACCTGCGGAATTGGCTTGCCAAATCTCCACCAAAGTATTCGCAATCGGTTGATTCCATTCATTTAACACTTTACCATGAACCACAATGCGTTCTCCAAGTGGGTCTCCATTTTTGCGCCCATTTTTAGTCAAATCGTTGTCTAATGGACTGATGCTATCCAACCCAAACACAGGCGCAGTGCGTTCAGACAAGGTGTGTTTGATAGGAATCAATTGGCGAGACGGAGCGCGCAAAATCGTAGATTGGTATTCCGCATGCAAATAAGCAGGATGCGCCGACCAATCGCGTTGACTTTCATTCATTATTTAAAATAATTTGTTCGTTTTTAAAATGAAGGATTTTTGAAAAAGGAAGCAAAATACAAGGTTTTTTAGATTAAAATAACTATTTTCGCCCCTGTTTTTTACAAAAAATGGATTTTAAAGCCATTAAAAAAGAAACTATTTTTATTATTTAAAATAAAATGTTTTAAATAAGTTCATTTGTACCTTGAATTATCAACTATACGTTTCGATTGTAAAGTAATTTTGAATCTATTTTAAGATAAATTGTTTAAAAAAAATCACTCATTCGTACCTAAAACTTGCAGCAAGTTGAGTAATTTGTTTACAAATAAATTTATAAATGTAAGTAGTATAACGTTTGGAGGGTTTGAAACCCTCCAAACGTTGTTGTCCACTATTGAACTTCAACTACTTATATCACTTGAATCGCTTTTTTAAAATGTAATTATGATGTTAGCAAATCGTATTTTTACAACACCTTTTGCAGAAACCTTGTTTTCTGCCGAAACTGAATTGCAAAATATGCTTCGTTTTGAAGCCATGCTTGCCCTCTCCGAAGCTAAAATTGGATTAATTCCAATGAGTGCCGCAAAAATTATCGAAACAATTTGTCTTCAAAAAGATGTGATTTGGCAAACTGAAATGATACAACTCATTGAAAATCAAACGCTTTTAGCGGGTAATCCTGCGATTCCCTTTGTCAAAGGTTTGATACAAAAAGTAAAATCCATAGATGCAGAGGCTGCAAAATATGTGCATTTCGGCGCGACAAGCCAAGATGTGATAGATACGGCTTTGGTCTTACAATTAAAAGTAGCTTTGACACAAATTGAAATTGATTTAAAAAAATTACAATCGGTACTTTCGGAACTTGCCCGCAAACATCAAAATACGATTATGATGGGGCGAACTTTATTGCAACAAGCCCGTCCCATTACGTTTGGTTATAAAGTAGCGGTTTGGTTAAGTGGCATTAATGACCTTTTAAATCAACTTAACTATTTGAAAAACAATACATTGTATTTGCAATTGGGTGGTGCAGTTGGTACATTAGCCGTTTTGGGCGAACATGGAATGGGCGTTTTAAAATCCATGTCTATACAATTGGATTTGAAAAATGCACCGATTACTTGGCATACGCAGCGCAATAATTTGGTACTTTTGGCAACTTTTTTGGGTATTTTAAATACAAATTTAGGTACAATTGGCAAAAATATATCACTTTTGATGCAAAATGAAATCGGTGAAGTTTTTGAAGGCGCGGTGGCAGGTAAAGGCGGTTCTTCTGCAATGCCGCATAAACGAAACCCTGTCACCTCCGTTTTCATGCTATCGATTGCACAACGAACACCTGCTTTGGTGAGTACGATGTTATCAAGCGCGTTGCATACGCACGAAAGGGCAGCAGGTGAGTGGCATAGTGAATGGGCGGTTTTGAAAGAATTAGTAAAATTATCAATGTCTAATTTGCATCATGCCAACGATTTAATAAGCCATTTAGAAGTGGATGAAGCCCGTATGTTGCAAAATTTGGAATGGACAAAAGGATTGATTTTTGCAGAAGATATTACAGCCGCGTTAGCTCCGAAAATGGGAAAAGATGTTGCTCATGCTTTCGTTGAAAAAGCCTGTAAAAGGGCTACACATCAGCAAATTCATTTAAAAAAATATTTGTTAGAAGCAACAGATATTGAAAATTATATTTCAAAAGAAGTTATAAATCAATGTTTTAATCCTAAAAATGCCATTGGTTTAAGCAGCGTTTTTGTGGATCATGTTTTATCCGAATTTAACTAAATAAGCAATGCCAATACTCCAAACAAAGTCTTCAGCGATTTATTTTCAATTGGAAGGCAAGGCGAATGCGCCAACCATTGTTTTTTCCAATTCATTAGGGACGGATTTGACGTTATGGGACGGTCAAATGGCTGATTTAGCTCCCTATTTTCAAATTTTGCGGTACGATACGCGCGGACATGGCAAAAGTGCCGTTCCCGCAGGTGAATATAGCATTGAACAATGTGGCAAGGATGTTCTTGAATTGTTAGATGCCTTGAACCTTGTCCGTGTGTATTTTGTTGGATTGTCGATGGGCGGCATGATTGGTCAATGGTTAGCCTTGAACGCGCCGAACCGACTTCATAAATTGGTGTTGAGCAACACCGCAGCCCAAATTGGACATCCTGATTTTTGGAATGCTCGGATTCAATTAGTACTTGAAAAAGGAGTTGGATTTATAGCAGATGCAGTTTTGCAACGTTGGTTAACACCGTCATTTTTGACACAAGAAGTTGAAAAAATAAAACATTTTAAAACGGTTTTATCCCAAACAAGTGCTATCGGCTATGCAGGTTGTTGTGCAGCAGTTCGAGATTTTGACGCAAGAACGAAAGTTGCAAAAATCGAAGTACCAACCTTAATCATTTCGGGTACAGAGGATATTGCAACGCCTGTGGAAGATGGTTTGTTTTTAAAACGACAAATTCCCAATGCGCAACTTTTGACCGTTCCAACCGCACATCTTGGCAATATAGAAGCAGAAGTTATTTTTAATCAAGCGATTATAGATTTTTTTAAAACGAATAACTTAACGCAATCCGAAACCCATGCACAAGGCATGAAAGTGCGTCGGGCTGTTTTGGGAGAGGTTCATGTGAATAAAGCGAATTTTAAACTTAATACGTTTAATGCTGATTTTCAACATTTTATCACGCGTTACGCTTGGGGCGAAATCTGGACCCGAAGCGAATTACCGCGCCGTGACAGGAGTTTGATAACGTTGGCGATGATGATTGCATTAAACCGAGAAGACGAGTTCAAAATGCACGTCAAAGCGGCTATCAACAACGGGGTAACAGTGGCGGAAATCAAAGAAGTCATTTTGCAATCAGGCATTTATTGCGGATTGCCTGCTGCAAATGGCGCGTATCATGCCGCAGAAATTGTTTTAAAAGATTTAAAATTATTATAGAATAGCCAAGTGGAGGGTTTAAAATCCTCCACTCGCTGTAATCTTATTATATCGTGAAAAAAGTACCACAAATTACAGCCCAAGAAGCTGCTGCGCTTGTCAAAGATGGCGATATTTTATTAGGTGGCGGTTTTGGCATGACGGGCAACCCCATTCATTTGCTACATGCCCTTGCCGAAACGCAAACGAAAAACCTGACTTTCATTGGTAATAACGTTGGCGAACCCAATCTTGGCGGCGGAAAACTCTTGTTAAATGGGCAAATCAAAAAAATGATTGGCTCTTTTTTCACCTCTAATCCTGATGCCGTCAAAGCGGCGCAATCGGGTGCGGTGGCGTATGAATTATTGCCGCAAGGCACTTTAGCAGAAGCAATTCGGGCTGGCGGTGCGGGGATTGGCGGTTTTTACACGCCGACTTCTGCGGGAACGCTCATCGCAAAAGACCGCAAAACGATGGTGATTGATGGTCAAAAACAGGTTTTCATCAAAGGGATTCGGGGTAATGTGGCATTTATCCGCGCTTGGCAGGCGGATACGGCAGGCAATCTCACCTATCGCATGACCGAACAAAATTTCAATCGGGCAATGGCAACTGCTGCCGATATTGTCGTTGCGGAAGTGGAAGAAATTGTGCCAGTTGGAACGATTGACCCGAATGCGATTCACACACCTGGCTGTTTTGTGGATTATTTGGTGCAAGCCCATGTCACCTTAGCCGATTTAGGCACGTCTGCCAACGTCAGCAAGGCGCGCAAAATCAGCGAATCGCGCATGAATATGGCAAAACGGGCTTTTGCAGAACTCAAAAAAGGCGATGTGGTGAATCTCGGTATCGGCATTCCGACATTGGTAGCCGATTTAATCAAACCCGAACATGGGATTATTTTGCATACGGAAAATGGGATGTTGGGCGTTGGTCCCGCGCCTACGGATGGCGGCGGTGCGATGGATTATCCTGTGAATGCGGGCAAAGTGCCTGTAACTGCTTTGTTAGGTAGCAGTTATTTCGATAGTGCGGATAGTTTTGCGATGATTCGGGGTGGACATGTTGACGCGGCGATTATGGGCGGTTTGGAAGTAGATGAAAAAGGCAATTTAGCGAATTGGGCAGTGCCGGGAAAACCATTGTTAGGGGTTGGCGGCGCGATGGATTTGGCATCAGGCGCGAAACGATTGATTGTCACCTTGACCCATGCAGACCCTGATGGAACGTCCAAAGTCGTTCCAAAATGCACCTTGCCTTTGACGGCGAGTGGCGTTGTGGATTTAGTAATTACCGATTTGGCAGTGTTCAATTATCAAGATAACAAATTGACGCTCATTGAGTTAATGCCCAATGTAACTTTGGAAGAAGTGCGAGCGAAAACCAAAGCTAAATTTGTAGAAAAATTAAAATAACAAGGTCGTCGAGGTTTAAAAAATATGATTATGAATAATGTTTTTTTAATAGAAGGTGTCAGAACACCGATAGGCAATTTTGGCGGTGCGTTATCGCCTGTGCGCCCTGATGATATGTTGGCGCATGTGATTCGGACGTTAATTCATAAAAATCCGACGCTTGACCCTGCGGCTATTACGGATATTATCATCGGTTGCGCGAATCAGGCGGGCGAAGATAACCGAAATGTGGCTCGAATGGCTGGTTTATTGGCAGGTTTGCCTGTGACAGTGGCGGGCGAAACGGTCAATCGGCTTTGTGCATCGGGTTTGTCGGCAACAATGGCGGCGGCGCGGACGATTCAAACAGGAGATGCCGAAGTGATGTTGGCGGGCGGCGTGGAAAATATGACGCGTGCGCCTTGGGTGATGTCCAAAACGAGTACGGCTTATGGTCGAGATATGCAATTGCACGACAGTAGTTTTGGTTGGCGATTTATCAATCCTGCGTTGAAAGCGATGTATGGAACGGATGCGATGGGCGAAACGGCAGAAAATGTTGCTGAAAAATATCATATCAATCGAGCAGACCAAGATAAATTTGCCTTTTGGTCGCAACAAAAAGCGGCAATTGCACAACAAAAAGGGCGTTTTGCACGAGAAATTGCCCCTATTTCGATTCCACAGCGCAAAGGTGAACCCATTATTGTTGCTAATGATGAGTTTATTAAACCTAAAACTACTTTGGATGGTTTGGCAAAACTCAAAAGTGCTTTCAAAACAAATGGGACGGTGACGGCAGGCAATGCTTCGGGTTTGAATGACGGGGCGGCAGCAGTATTGTTAGCTTCTGAAAAAGCGGTTCAACAATTTGGATTGAAACCGTTGGCGCGAATTATTGCTTCGGGTGCGGCGGGCGTAGAACCGCGTATTATGGGCATTGGACCCGTTCCTGCGAGCGAAAAAGCATTGCAAAAAGCAGGTTTGACGATTCAAGATATGGATATTATCGAATTGAATGAGGCATTTGCGGCTCAAAGCCTTGCTTGTACGCGGGCTTGGGGTTTGGCGGATGATGATATTCGGATTAATCCAAATGGCGGTGCGATAGCTTTGGGACATCCGCTTGGGATGTCAGGAACGCGTATTTTAAATTCGGCAGCCATCGAATTGCACCTTCAACAAAAAAAATATGCATTAGTTACGATGTGTATCGGGGTTGGACAAGGTTATGCCGTAATTTTGGAACGCGTATAACACATATAACACATATAACACATAGTTCACATAGGAGACATAGAACACATAGAACACATAGGGGCAACTATTACTCCTATGTGTTCTATGTCTCCTATGTGAACTATGTGTTATATGTGTTCTATGTCTCCTATGTGAACTATGTGTTATACGTGTTACACATCAAAAAATGCCGTTTCTTGTGCGCCTTGCATATGTATATTAAAATGATAAACTTTTTGCCCATTTTTGTTCTCCAAACGCGCGACCAAAGTGGCACGTCTATCTGCGGGAACGCTGTTTAAAACCACATCTTTTTCATTAGCAGCAGCTTCATCCGAAAAATAGAGGCGCGTGTACGCGTGTACGAGCAACCCGCGCATCATCACCACAACCGTCAAATGAGGTGCTTGACCTTCTACGGATTTGGGTTTGATGGTATTGAAAATAAAGCGGCTTTGGGCATCTGTACCCGTTCCAAATCGACCGATTTTTTGAATATCCGATTGCCATAACTCAATCATAGCATCCGTAATGGCTTGATTTTGAGCATCAAATACTTTACCTATAATTTGAATGCGTTCTCCTACGCTATCTTCTGGAGCGATATTACCATTCACCACTTGTGTTAAATCATAACCATACTGCACAGGCGTTAGGCTGTATGCGAAATAAGGTCCCACTGTTTGGGAAGGCGTTTGTATCAATTTTTTCATTGGAATCAAAAAACAATTTATAAAAAACGTTAAAGTGAATTTAGATAACCGCCATCAACAGGTACATTGATGCCATTGACATACGCCGCCAAATCGGACGCTAAAAACGCCGCAACATTGCCTAAATCGGTGGGCGCACCAATCCGACCCACAGGAATCGCCGCCGACATTTGGGCAACCACTTTTTCTGGTGACACATTGGCTTTTTGGGCGCGCACTCCAATCAGTTGTTCTAAACGGGGTGTTTGAATGAATCCCGGCAAGATGTTATTGACCGTGATGCCCGATTTGCCGAGTTCCATTGATAAAGATTTTGCCCAATTCGCTATCCCAGCTCGAATCGTGTTGGAAATGCCTAAATCCAATTTAGGTTCTTTGATGACGGAACTCAATACCGTGATAATCCGTCCGAACTGTTGTTGTTGCATCGCGGGTACGAAGGCTTGTACCAACAGTTGATTGGCTAAAATGGAGGCATTGAAATACGTTTGATACTGATTCGGCGTAGCATTGAAAGCCGTTGCAGGCGCGGGTCCCCCTGAGTTCAATACCAAGATAGAAACAGGATTTTCAAGGGTTTTAGCCTGATATTCGGTTAAAAAAGGGGCTAATTGCTGCAAATCGCCGAAATCAAGGACTTGATAATCGTGTTTTTGCCCATTTGGAGTGGGCAATAAAGCAAGCGCGGCTTGTAATTTGGTTTCATTGCGACTCGTTAAAGTAACGGTCGCGCCACAAGCCGCCATCCGTTCCGCAATGGCAAAACCAATGCCCTGAGAACTGCCGCCAATAAAGGCTCTTTTTCCAATGAGTGAAATTTCCATGATATTTTTTTAAAAGCTATTTGGGCGGCGGTACGCCAAAACGAAGTATTTCCACCGATTGCCAAACACCTTGTGTGTTATAAGGTTCATGGTCAAGCCATTTTTGTAAATCGGCAGGCGTTTCAAATTGTAAAATGATGGTAGAACCGATCATTTTACCCGCATCATCGACTAATGCGCCACCAAGTACGAAATTGCCCTGCCCTTTGAGGATTTGAATCCCATCAAAATGGCTCTGCCGCGCTGCTAAACGACGGTCTAATGCGCCTTCATCCGTGCCATCTTTGGCGTAAATACTATATTGTTGCATCTTTAAACTTGGATTTATTGGATTTTGTGGACTTTATGTAAAAAATTACAAAATCTAAGTTTAAGCTATCTATCTATTTTGAAATTTCAAGCTACAAAGATTCGTATTTTAGGTGAACTATGGTCGTCTTGGTTCGTTTGTACTGTAATTTTATTCAAAGGTACTATATATCCTATCATTTTGAAAGCGGTGACGCTTGGTAACAAGCTATAAGGCATGCGATAGCTCCTAAATCGTGTCATGGCTCCGCTAAAAAAAGCGTCGGCAATAAAAAAATAGCAATGCTCAGAACGAAAAATATCAATCCAAATTGTTTTAAATATTTGCCTTCTGGCACATCAAATAGGCTTAAGCCGCTACCAGCAACTCGATTCATTGCTGCCATCGAACCGCAAATCACGCCAATACCAAAATGATTCATGCCTTGTTCCGACATGCTATATACAGGCGCGGTAGCCGTGCAAATCATTAAAAGATTGATAATTAAACATGTTTTCAATGCTTTATTCATTATCTATTTATTTTATTTTAAAAATGCAAATATAGTTTTTTTTTACCAATTGCTCCATATTCATTTCGTATCAAACCAATGCATCGCAAGTGTCATTTGAATTTAGAGGCGTAAAATAGCACCATCTGATTCAAATATTTTTTGCAAATAAAGCGAATCTCGCCTATATTTGCCGAAAGAATCAAATCGGCAAGTTTTTTGCCTACTTTCACGGATATAAGTCAGTCTCAGTCCCTCCCCGCCTGACCATATCCCCATATCCATTGAGAAAACTATACCTATTCGCCCGTGAACCAATTTTATACTTGGGTAACAACCGTTTTAATGACTGGTTGTCAACTCGCATCGATAGATACGCATGCACAGCGCACGCCTGAGCGTGTTGATTGTGATAAACTCATTTTGTCGCTCGACCAATCGTTATCTAAAGGCAGTAAACGCGCTTTGCGAGACGTTTGCACCCTGCTTTCGGCGGATTACGCCCCTGAATGTGAGGCATCTGCACGGATGTTGCTCCACAAATATACGTATTTTTTGCCTACCGAATTGGATGTGAATCAAGCAAATCGAGCTACTGCTTTAAACTTTTTCTATGACAATGCTCCCAAAATAGGGTTTTCAGAAGCCTTGAAAGCCTTTTATTATACGCCCGTCGAAGCGCAACCCAATCGAAATGATTTTAAAATAGTCTTTTCACCGCTTTACACACAAGGCGAAGCCAATTTGCGTGATTTGAATATTCAATGGGAAAAAGCGTTGTTGCAAGCCAAGCCTACTGATAAAAACCCCATATTGCAACGCATTGTTCGAGAAATTGCGCATTTGCAAAGCAAAGAAGCATGGAATTGGTTAGTCAATGCCTTGAATAACAATGTTTTAGGTAATCAGCCCAATGAAACCTATCAAACAATTGCCGAATGCCTGCAAGAGTACACCCGCGATGAAACGTTAACTACGATTCTGGCAGCTTGTCAACGCGGCATCTTGACCCCCGAAACATTGACGAATGTTTTTTTGGAATTGACCAATGTGGCGATTGAACCTTCCACGACGAAACTGCTTTTAGACTCGTTGCAAACGCTTGAAGGCATCCGCGAATATGGTTATGAAACGGGTTTGCCCTTTCGAGAAGCCTTTTTTTATGAAAAAGTCGATTATTTGGGTAAAATTTTATGTCGCGCCGAGACCGCACCTTGGCTTCATCACAATGCTTTGCGCGATTTGCAAGCAACCGAACATCCGCGTATGTTGTTTTACATTGCCGCACAATTGCGCTTGCATCCGAATCATAAGTTCTTGTATTTCAATATTTTAAAGAAATTGATTCAAAAAGAAATGTCGCTTAATGCCGATAATCCTGATGATATTAAACAATTTGTACAATATTGGGCGCAACAAGCGGAAACGTATGAGTGGGATAAAGTTCGGCGATGTTTTGTTAGCAGGTCGGAATTAGCGGCGCGGACACAAGGTTATGAGTATCAATTTCGGCGGCTCAATTCTAAAAATGATACGGCTGCTATGAATGCTTTTTTGGCACTCACGGAGGGTGAACCTGCCGTCATTACCGAAATGTCTGAACAATATCGGTCGTTGTTGCGGGCTTATAATAAAAATTTACCTGATATGAGGCATGGTTATTTGGAACAAATGACTAAATTAAAAGCCTATTGCAAACGCAATAAAGTGGATTTAGATTTGCCGCTTCTTTGTGATTCTTTGGTGAGCATTTTAAGCCATCCTTGCAGACAAAAAGAGCGTTTTAATATTGAAAATCAATTAATTAAGCATTTAAAATTAAATGATATTACAGCCTTAGAATGGTATGCTTTTTTGCATTCAAGCAATGGAGAACTATCCTTTTCGTTAGGTCGGGTTTTAGATTATTTTTATACGAAAACTTGGAAATTCATCATCAATGATGCAGAACAATTGCGCTTATTGCTCAAAAAAACGGCTCTTTTTAAACAAATTGGTGCCGTAGGCGCGTGTAGTGTTTATGAAAATAAATTTTCATATGATGATAATCGACTCGTTAATACACTTCAAATTTTGTTGAAAACAGAGGAAGATGAAGATATTGTAAATCAAATTAAATTGTTAAACCTGCCTTCGATGGCTGTTGCGCCCGCAGATAAGGATAACAAATTGTTTAGTAATGATAAAATGGGGTTATTAAACGCCTTTTTGAATGATCCAACCCCTTTTTTGAATACCGATTTGAAATTATTGCCGCCGCCCAATGATTCTATTTTCAATCGGGTCACGTCGCTCGTACAGGAAACGAAAGACCCTATCATTCGGCGCGTTTTATTCGATTATTTGGCAATGTACCCTTATTCTGATATGGTTCCATACCTGTTTCGCATCATTGGCGATATGCGCAAAGTGGCATTACCGCCAACGGATCAGGTGATGAGTGCTGAAAATTCGACAGATATTCCCAACTTTACACGCGTCGATATACGTGTAGTTGAATTGTTAGAAATGATTTATAACCATGATTTTGATAAAGAAGCCGCTGATGACAAAAAAGCCGCTTGGCGCGAAATGTGGAAAAAAGATGGTGAAAATTACAAGTTATGGAATCAATTGTTTTTTAAACAACAAATGTCGTATTTGAAAAATAATGATTCGATTAGTATTGATGCCATCAACCGAGTGGCTTCGTCTATTCATTTTACATCCAAACAGCGTACTACCGTTTTAGAATCGTTGGTGAAAATAAAACCGATTGGCGATATTCGACGATTGCAACTAACCGAAAAAATCAATGCTACTAAAGAATTAATTTACTTATCCAAGTTCCATTTTACGCATAAGGAATTACCCAATGTGATAAAAATCATCCAAGCCACAACCGATAAAGAAGACCGTAATTTATGGGCATTTATAGAGGAACAAATTAAAAATTATACTCCTGACCAATTGACTGATTTTTACAATAACTTATTCAAAATCAAATGGTTCAATCAATTATTGTATTCGCATCATATCGGTCAGAAAGGGGAACGCAGTTTGGATACGCTTCAACGAAACCGTATGATTGAAACCCTAAAAACATACTTGGAAAGTGGCGAAATCGTATCCGAATTTCAAGAGCAAGCGTGTTTATTACACATTATGGAATTAGAGAATGTGGGCAAATCCTTAGCCGAAAAATTGGAAGCCACTACGACCTTAGATAACGTATCTGCGGAGGCAAAAGCCGCCATTCAAGAAGCCATTTTGGGCAGAATTGATTATGCCGATATACCTGTAGCAGTGCGTTTTTTTGACCAATTGCCCCCAGAAAAGACTGCTTTTTTGTACAAAGATTTTGGATTACCCATTTTTGATTTGGACGAAAAAGATAAACACGATTTGATTTTCAATGTTACAAACCTTGCAGAATCAAAGGTTTATGAGTATTATTTGAAAAAATTTGGCGTAGATTTCCTAACCTCAAAAGGTGAATTGGATTTTGATAAAATTTATGATATTTTAAGATTTGAAATCGTATTACCCTTTACAGGTGGTGGCAATCAGCGTGATTTTTTCACGTATGGCGTTATCAAATTATTAGAATTTAAATTCAAAACGCGATTGGGATTCCATGAAAAATTGAATGAAAATCAAACTTTTTATACTTTTTCGGCGGCGAAACGGGCGGCGGCTTGGTTGAAATATTTGGAAACCAAAGGATTCGTGAAGCCTGACCCTTCCATTCCATCTTCATTCAATCGACTGTTGGCGGGGAGTTAGTGGATTCACAAAAATTATTTTTTTTTGAAAAAAATAATTTTTTCGGGAACTTTTTGCCCTATATCTTTGTTTTACTGTCAACTGTCCTTAAACAGCTATTGCATTCACCTTATTTTTTAACCTGTAAATACCGTCTGCCATGCGTGTCTTCACTACATACAACTGCTTTTTAGCTCCGACACGACGGCTCTCTTGGACGTGAACGGTTAAGCATCTGCTTTTTAGCAATGCTCAAACGCCTCACTCAATGCCTTTCGTGCGCTGAGTGAGGCGTTTTGTATGCTTCCCAATTTATTGAAAATCAATCATTTACAAAAAAACATTTGCGAAACAAGGTTTCAGTAAATGTCCTATATATTTTTCTTTGCATGAGCAAATTAAAATTGCATCCAAAGCAATTGCAAGCGATTGGCTACCCGAATACATCGGTTATCAGTGTCGCTCTCTCTGTTTTTGAAAAACATTATAAATTTACGCCTGAAACAGAAGCGTTGGATTTATTACAAAATATTTTAAATCAACCACATGATTTTTGGACAAATCCCGTTCTTTCTAAAATTACAGAAAAATTGGTCGAGCGTCCAAAACCAGTTGTTGAAAAGTTTGATTTACGACCGAATCCATTGCATTTCAATACATTCGGTTTTGATAATATTGAAAAAAGCGCGATTCGGCAACTTCAAACGGCGATGCGTTTGCCCGTGAGTGTGGCGGGCGCGTTGATGCCTGATGCCCATACAGGTTACGGTTTGCCCATCGGCGGCGTTTTGGCAACGGATAATGCGGTGATTCCATATGCGGTTGGAGTCGATATTGGCTGTCGGATGTCGCTGAGTGTTTTTCCAATTGCTGCCAATGAATTTAATAAACGGCACAAAATGTTGGAAAATTCGATTATGCGCCATACAAAATTTGGTACAGGCGAAGGTTGGAAAAGCCCAGAAGAACATGCCGTTTTGGAAAGTATGACTTTCAATGAATTACCCATATTAAAAAATATGCAATTCAAAGCCGCAAGGCAATTAGGCACGTCTGGAAGTGGCAATCATTTTGTCGAATTTGGCATTGCAACCTTTGATACCGAGCAAGCAGCCGCTTTGAATTTGGAAGCGGGCGCGTACATTGCCTTACTTTCACATTCGGGTTCGCGGGGCATGGGCGCGACGATTGCGAATCATTACACCCAAGTTGCCATGAAAAAACGGGCTTTGACAGGTGAAGCAAAATCGCTTGCTTGGTTGAATTTGGACGAACAAGAAGGCATTGAATACTGGCTTGGGATGAGTTTGGCGGGTGAGTATTCTGCGGCGTGTCACGAGACGATTCATCGTAAAATTGCAAAAGAGATTGATAATCAACCGATTTTGCGTATCGAAAATCATCATAACTTTGCTTGGAAAGAATTAATTGATGGGCGTGCGGCTATCGTACATCGCAAAGGCGCAACACCTGCACATGCGGGCGAATTGGGCATTATTCCATCAAGCATGACCGGAAAAGGTTATATCGTGATGGGCAAAGGAGAAGCGAGTAGCTTAAATTCTGCGGCACATGGCGCGGGACGCAAAATGAGTCGGGCGCAGGCAAAAGAGAGTGTTTCGCACAAAGCATTAAACGATTTGTTGAAAAAGCATGAGGTGACTTTACTGGGCGGCGGTTTGGATGAAGCACCACTTGCTTACAAAGACATTGAGGAAGTGATGCAAGCGCAGCGACAATTGGTCGATATTATGGGCGTTTTTCAACCAAGAATTGTGCGGATGGACGATAAATAATTTGAATAATGCAAAAAGTCGCAGGTGTTGAGCCTACGACTTTTGTTTTATTTCAAGTTAAAAATGACGTGTGGATGTTTTTTGGTGTTGCTCGCCTGTTTGGGAGATTCGTTCGCGTGTCCGCTTGGTTGCTTTGCCCTCTAATTCATTGATTGGAAACCAAGTAAATATAATTAAAAATTGTAAATTTCAAGATTCAAAAAGTAAAAATCCTTAACGGGCGGAAGGCTTTAAATATTGTCCCTTCCGCTCGTTTGGAACTAAAATCATAACCATTTAAAATTTCATTCAAAAACTACGCTTTCCGTAGCCATATCTTTTTTTTCCTGTTGGAAATGTCGTCTTATTGCTTGGTCTGACCGTCCTATCTTGTGACATTTTTTCGGTTGACACTACAAACATAGTCTCTTTCTGAATGCCTGTCAAGGGCTTGCTTTCACAATTATTTTTTTAAGATTCTTAAAGCCTTGTAAATCATTTAAATAGGTTCAAAAAAAAATTAAATATTTTTTATAACAATATGATTTTCAATTTTTTAAATCGATTTTTATACCCTATTTACCCTATTTTATATATTAAAAAATAAATTTAAGTAATTAAAATTGATTTTTTAATAAATGGAATCATTACCGATAAAATGCAAAAAATTGGACTCCTTTTGTCATAATTATTTTGTTTATAAAACCATTCCAAAAATTAAATTTTGAACGCCCAAAAGGGGCAAATCTTCTTTTTGCAGATTTTAGCCATTCAAATGAACCTATTATTTTAAAAATTCCAAGCAAATTGTGACAGTTAAAATCGTTATTTTTTGTTATTTAAATAAAAAGTATATATTTTTAATATGTTTAAATCATTGATAAACAATTTTCTAATCATTGAACGCATTCATTACAATATTTCGATAAATAGAGACATCTTTGGATTTTGCATCGCCCCAATACGGTTGTTTCCCATTCATCAGCCGATAATAATCGGCAATAATATCGCCTTGTTGTTCAGGATTATAATTAAAAAAATCGGGTTCTGCTAATAATTGAGTGATTCCACCATAATTATAACCTTCTTCGTGTTGCGCGCGCAAGGCGCGCGGAATCAAGACCGCCCCAAATCGCTGATATTGCCAAACGTGTACCAATTCATGTATCATCAACGAATGACTCATGCCGCCCCAACTGTTAATCGTGTTCGCACTGACATAGGCAATGCCCATTTTGCGGGTTGCAATCCGCGCTTTTTCATCCAACAAAACTAAATCATAATTAAGATGTTCTTTAAAAACGCTGTACGCAATCCGCCGTTCATCGACGGTCAGCGAGCGAATATTGGGTTTTGAAAAACCTGCTATCAACTCATATATGTCAAAAATAAATAATAAATCCGCTATTACAAACAAATAATCTAAAAAACGTGCCTTTGAATTGCGCGCTGCGGTTTCATGTACCCGAAAAATACGTTTTTGACGCATCCCCCAAAACGCAACCAAACGCAAAATGCGATACGGATACACCCGTATAATATGCCAAAGTCGCTGATGCCACCAAATTTTAAATCGATAAAAATGTCTTTTTTTCATATACTTCTAAAATGGGTTTTTGAAAGCAGGATTCGTCGTAAAAGTGGTATCCGTCAAGGTTTTCATAAAAGCAATCAATTGTCGTTGCTGTTTAGCAGACAAGCGAATATCTCGAATTTGGGGTAGAAAAGGATTCCGCGTTTCCGAATAATGCCCACCCGAAGCATAATGCGCCATGACTTCTTCCAACGTATTGAACCTTCCATCGTGCATATACGGAGCCGTCAAAGCAATATTGCGCAAACTCGGCGTGCGAAATTTGCCATTATCATTCGGGTTTTGGTTAAAACCACCCAATCCGTTGTCTCGAAAATCGGTTAAAGCGAGCGCACTATCCAACCCATTATTTTCATATAAATGATTCGTATAAAGTGAACCGCTATGACAATGACCACATTGTGCATCTGGCGCGAATCCGACATTGAAAAAAAGTTCAAAACCGGCGGTTTCATCATTCGTAAATTGAACGCCCGCTTCTTTTGCCCGAATTTTATCCACTTTGGCATTGCCACTAATCAACGTGCGTTCAAATTGCGCCATCGCTTTGGATGCCAACAATTTGTTGATTTCCGATTTGTTTAAAATCCCAAACGCTTTTCTAAAACGGGTTGGATAATCGGGATGTTGACGCAATTTTTGCTCCAAATTTCCCCAAGTATGGTGCAATTCAATCGGGTCTTCAACGGGCAACAAGGCTTGAGCTTCCAATGTATTGGTTCGCCCATCCCAAAAAAGCCCTTTATTCATAAAACCAATGTTCTCCAAAGACATGGCACTGCGCCGCCCAAACTGTCCTGCAATACCTTTGCTCACCGAATTGCCATCCGTAAAAGCCAAGGCTTGTTTGTGACAACTCGCACAGGATTGTGTACTATCGCCCGACAAAATGGGGTCATAAAAAAGTCGCCGCCCCAATTCCACGCCTTCGACGGTCAAAGGATTGTCAACAGGAATCGGCATAGCTAAAAAACCTAATGCCGTATCTAAATTGGGCAATTTGTAAGGAATAGGGGCATAAGTGATATGGGTCAACCGATTGCCATCATAAGGCGTAGGCGTATCATCCCCACAAGCGAAAAGAAACGAAAAGAGCAAAAAAACGAAATATAATTTTTTCATGTCGTTGATTATCCATTAATGATTCATGTTACGCAAGTTTTTTTGGGGAGGCAAATCTCATTTCGTTTTTCGAGAAAAAATGTTTCGGAAACCTTCAAGGTTTCCGAAACATTTTTTCTCGAAAATCAGTGAAATCGGTACATCCATCAACCCAAATTAAGAAAAATTTGTTTCAAATGATGTTCCATATGCAGGATGTAATCTTTGGCAACCGTTTGCATCGTCCAAAAATCGGGTGCAGCCACACTGCCCATATTGAGCGTCTGCTGATACAATTCCACAGGCACCTGCCGCAACAAATGACAAAATTGCCGATTCGTATAATACCAAATCAATTGCAATTCGGTGATTTCATAACCTTGATAATGATTCGCTCGAACCCAATGATTTTGATTATAAACAATATGTAAATCATTGGTTTGCTGCGCTCTAACCACTCGTTGAATGTTATTTTGAGCAGAATCAATCAAATGCCCTAAAATTTCTTTGCGAGACCATTTCATTGGATTGGGTTTATGAGTCCAATCGGCTTCTGTCAAAGCCGCAAAAGCCAGAAGCGTCTCTTTGATTTTCAATTCGAGCGTATTCGCTGTTTCTAACATAATATTTTTAAAACTTTGTTAGCAGGAAATCAGTTTCCCGCCTAAGATGCGATTTACAAATGCGTATAAGTTTAATTTGATTTCTTTTTTGCTTTGCTTTTGGCAACCGAAATGTACTGTTTAGATAAAATTCATGCTTTTCAACGGCGTACTTTCTCGGTGCAGGAAAAAACATTCGGTCTAATCCTGCAAAATCATATCTGCCGCTTTTTCCCCAATCATAATGCAAGCCGCATTCGTATTACCCGAACAAATGCGCGGCATAATCGAAGCATCTGCTACGCGCAATCCCGCAATCCCATGTACCCGCAAACGGTCATCCACAACCGAAAGCGCGTCATGCCCCATTTTGCAAGTCCCCACAGGATGATAAACGCATTCCAACGTCCGTCGAATATGCGCTTCGATTTGTTCATCGGTTTCCGATAAAGTTGGATTATGCAAATTACCCAATCTATATTTTGCAAAAGGCTTTGATAGCAAAATATTTTTAATCAATTTAAAACTATTAAGCAATAATTGTCTATCATCAGGGTCTTGTAAATAATTGGGTTGGATAATAGGCGCGTCCGCAGGATTGGCAGAACGCAAAGCTACATAACCCCGACTTTTCGGTTGCAACAAGGTCGGCAACAATGCAAAACCTGAAGTTTTTGGATAAGAACTGGGTTTGTAAATATCCGTTATATCGTTTTCATTGCCCACATGCCCCGGTACAAACATAATTTGCAAATCAGGTTGCGACAACTTAGGATTGGTTTTAACAAAAGCATTTGCCTCCAAGGGACTAATCGTCAAAGCTCCTTTTTTCCGAATCAAAAAATTCATCAAATGTTTGACCTGATTGAATGGTTTTAAAACATCATTCATCGTCCCATGCCAATTCGACAGGCAACTCACGCCATACATTAAATGGTCATGCAAGTTTTTTCCAACGCCTTCCAAGTTTTTTTGGACGGGAATACCGTGTTTTTTCAATTCATCTGCCGCACCAATGCCTGATAACATCAAAATTTGGGGCGAACCAAACGCACCACTTGATAAAATCACTTCTTTCCCACAATGAACGGTTTCAATACCTTCTTTTGTTTTAAACAAAACGCCAATGGCGCGTTCTTTTTCAATCAAAATGCGTTCAACGAGTGCTTCCGTGCGCACGGTCAAATTTTTTCGATGCAAAATCGGTTTCAAAAAGGCTGCCGCAGGACTGCATCGTTGCGCATTTTGAATCGTAAATTGCAATAAACCCGCGCCTTCTTGTTGTTTTCCATTGAAATCAGGCGTATTCGGAATCCCATTTTCAACACAAGCCTCCACAAACGCATCCGCTAAAGGCGTGCGATAATGTTGTGCATAAGTAACATTCAAATCCCCATTTTTGCCATGAAAATCATCTGAAATCTGTTCATTATGCTCTGATTTTTTGAAAAAAGGCAATACATCCGCATAAGACCAGCCTTTACAACCTGTTGCTGCCCAATAGTCGTAATCGGCTTGATGTCCGCGAATGTACGCCATGGCATTGGTTGAGCCAGAACCGCCCAAGGTTTTGCCTCGCGGTTGATACATTTTGCGGTTATCAACGAAAGATTGAGGTTCGGTGTAGAAACGCCAATCCACTTCCGTATAATTCAACTGCCCATAAGCCGCAGGAATTTTAATTTCTAATTTGGTATCGCGCTTGCCCGCCTCCAATAACAAGACCGATACGGCAGGATTCGCCGATAACCGATTGGCTAAAACACAGCCCGCAGACCCTGCACCAATGATAATGTAGTCGTATTTAAAATTTTTCATACTTTTATAATAGCTATTTAAACGATTTGTAAAAAGGCATGGCAACTGTCAAAACAGGTCGTGTACCCATTTCGGTTGCAGGCGCGGTATTACCTCCATTATTTTCTTGATTATACGTTTTAGAACGCGAAACCCCAAAATCAAAAACATATCGCCGTGTCAAATAACGCACCCCAAAATTCACGATTGGAAACAACACTTCTGGATTATCAGGGTCGCGCAAACCCGTACTGAGTTTTTGATTCATCACTTCGCCCACCAACATCCATGATTTATTCAACCGATATTGCCCGCCCAGCGTCACAACAGGGCTTTGACCCAATTTTCCATCCATAAATCGGTAGCCAACCCCCAACGTGATATTGCTTTCGGTGGAACCATACGTAAAAGTCGAAAAAGGAACGACATCTGTAACGCTTATTTTTTCTTCCGTAAGAAACATATCCTGCTCCTTTATAACGCGCCGAACTTCCCCATGTACGCCTACATACAAACCCAATCCCATATGTGTATTTTTACTAATTTCTTTATGGTATTGCGGCATGATGTATAATAAACTCGGAGAACTAAAGGTCAATAAACTGAGCAAATCAAATCCCATTTCCACAGTCCAATGCTTATTAACCCCATATGTTAACCCTGTAAATAAAATATCGGTATTGCGCAAAACACCTTCTTGCGCCCTCAAACCAATCGCAGTTGGAGTCATAATATTTCTATAATAATTAGAATTGCCTTGCCACAGTTCTTCGGCGTGAATGAGGTGCGCCGTTATTGGTTGCAAGCGGCGAATTTTTCGCTTTGCCACACTAACTTTGCCCATCATCCGCGTTTCAAGCACCACTTTATCGGGGTACGTATCGTCTAAAAGACCCATGAATTGATTGCCCTCTTTCGTTTCAACGAAAGTCATTCCTACTTGCGCTTCCTCTACGGGAGCCATTGGAGGTGTATTTTCAAAGGAAGGCATAACAACCGATTCGCTTGTTTTCCCTTCTTTAATCAGTCGAATAGAGCGCACTTCCGACAAATTAAGGGTGATTTTACCCAACATTTTGGTTTTAATGGAAATTTTCGTATCGGTTTCTTCCAATAATTCCCCCTCAAAATGATTGCCATCCGTAGCCTCAATGATAACCCAAGTCGTGTTTGGATTCGACTGAGTAGGCATTTCAGGGCTAATAATGGTCGTATTTGAAACGGCTGCTTCCAATAGGCGAATCGATTGTACATTTTTTTGCTCAATCGTCACTTTGCCCAGAATTTTGGTTTTCAACACGAGTACTTTGGTGACATCTTCTAATAATTCACCTTGAAATTCATTCCCATCAAACGTTTGAATCGCTACTTTTTCGCCTTTTTTGGTTTGAGCCAATCCGCTTGCCCAATGCCCACAAAAAGCGAACAGGCAGCAGATGATTTTTAATTTGTCGTTTGCGCACATGCAGATGAAGATTTTGAGATTAGAAAATACAAAATTAAACTTTTATATTGTTTTAAAAAATTTTTTAATAACTTTGTGCCAAAACAGCTCCACTCGCCTTTCAACCGCGTTATCCCAGTGCTTTTTGAAGACAAAATATTGTTCTGTCAAAAGCGTAATTTTTGGAGAATTTCAAGGTTTCCGAAAATTATACGCTCAAAAACAAAATTATATTTGCATTCTAAAATAGGGGTGCGTAATAGGAGGAATTAAAGAAAAATTGCGCCACCCGATAGGGTAGAGTGCGCAAAAAATTTGAAAGGTCTTTTTCCCTACTGGTTCAGTGTGTCATGCGCTAAAAAGCTATGTCACATTTTGTTTTCTTTAAAGTCACGCAAGCAAACAAAATTTGTTATACAGCATTGAAAAAATTATTAATTCCAAATTTATGAAAAAAACGATTTTTTGTTTTTTTTTGGCGAGTTTTCTTACCCATGTAAGTTATTCACAAGATGTTTCGGCTCCTTTAGGCAATGAACAAACGCAACATTCGATAGACCGTTTAGATATTAAAACGGGCATTCCTGCGACTTTTCACACCGTTCAAAAACCTTATACGCGTAAAGCGGTGACGCAACACGCATTACACTTAGATACGGCTGCGCATGCGAATTTATCTGCTTTGGACAGGGCTGATTTGAGTTATATTTGTAATGATAATGTTGAATATGTGAATGCTCCAGAATTTGCGACAACGCTCACGGGTCCGCGTGAACCACAAGCTCCGAACCTAAACAATATCAAAGGGCAACCTTTTTACAAATATTTATACAAAACACCTGCTAACGCATATGAATTTGATAGCAAGTATTTTAAATTGAAAATCAGTCCTTTATTGATTTTCAAAGCAGGCAAAAGTCAAAATGAAAGTGAATATCCATTCATCAATCAACGCGGGATGGAAGCACGCGGCAGCATTGATGATAGGATTTATTTTTATACGAACCTCATTGAAAGTCAGGCTCGGTTTCAAAATTATGTTACTGAAAATGTTCGCAAATATGGCTATTTATCGGGTGCAGGCATGTACAAAGATTATCCAAGTGGTTTTCTGAGTGGTCCAAATGCGTTTGATTACTTGATGGCAGAAGGTTATATTGGTTTCAATGTGACCAAACACGTAGGCGTGCAATTCGGACATGGTAAAAATTTTATTGGCGATGGCTATCGTTCCCTCTTTTTGTCGGATAATGCCGACAATTATCTCTATTTAAAATTGAATACCAATGTTTGGAAATTCAGTTATCAAAATATCTTTGCAGAAGTGGGCATTGATAACAATGTTTTCAACGCGCCAAGTGGTTTGTATGGTAAAAAATATTTTGCAGCACATCATTTAAGTTATAGGGTTTTAAAAAATGTACAAATTGGGTTATTTGAATCGGTTGTGTTTTCGAGACCCAATCATTTTGAATTTCAATATTTAAATCCAGTCATTTTTTACCGCAGTGCGGAACATCATATTGGCAGTCCTGATAATGCGATGGTTGGATTTGATGGTAAATGGAATTTATTTAAAAAGTTTTCCTTGTATGGGCAGGTCATGTTGGATGAATTACACATCAAACATTTAGTGGCACAAGATGCGGAATGGGTCAATAAATATGGGATTCAAGTCGGTTTAAAATACATTGACATTTTGGGCATCGACCATTTGGACGGGCAGGCAGAATATAATTTGGTTCGCCCCTTCACTTACACGCATTATGACAGCGTTTCCAATTACACACATCGCGGTCAACCTTTGGCACATCCTTTGGGCGCGAATTTCAAAGAATTAATTTTTAAATTAAGGTATCAACCCATTCCAAAAGTCGTGGTGGAAGGGCGGATTTTGCGCACACAAGTCGGCGAAGAACTCAATGATGGCAAATCCTATGGAAATGACATCCGATTACTCTATCTATCTCGCGCTTCAGATACGGCTCCTTTGTTGCAAGGCAACTTGGCAAACATTACAACGCTCTCCTTAGATGCGAGTTATCAATTATACCACAATATTTTTTTAGATTTTAATGCTTTAATGCGACAAAAAAACTCGGCAGATGCTGCCCGAAATCAACGAACTTTGTATTTTGGCGGCGGTATTAGAATCAATATGCGTCAACGGCGCATGGATTTTTAACATAGCACCTATTGCAATGAAGGATTGGAAAAAACAAAACCATTACGTAAAACATTTTGTTGCTTGTGCGAGCTTTTTAGCCTGTATGCAGGACGCTTTGGCGCAACAAATCCACCATTTTACGCCTCAAATTTTGGAAGCGAAATTTTTAGGCGAGAGCCGTCCTTGGCGCGATTTGCCAGAGGCGGCTCCTGCCAATCCTTTTGCCCGCGAGCGTTTCAACATAGCGCGAGAACGCGAAAAAAAGAAATTGAAGCTAAAACCGACTTTATCTCAACTTCAAAATGTTTTACCCAAAGGCGCAGACCCATTAGCTCAAGCGGCTCGAAAAACCTTAGCACCGTTGGCAACGCTCATGCCGATAGTGAATGTGGAAGGCGTAAGTGAAGCGTTAGCGCGTGTCGATCCGCCCGACCCAAGTGGAGAGGCAAGTGAAAATAATTATATCCAAGTGGTCAATGGAGCGAGCAATTCTTACTACAAAGTGTTGGATAAAGCGGGCGTTACGGTGCGCAATGCGAGTTCGATGAATCCCTTTTGGGCAACTTTTCCGAATACAACTCCTGGTGGAGACCCTTTGATTTTTTACGACCAAGCGGCGCAACGTTGGCTTTTGGAAGAATTTGCGGATTCTTCGTTCATGTTAGCCGTTTCGAGTACGTCGAATCCATTGGGGACTTGGTACGCTTATGAGTTTAAAACGCCTGATTTCCCCGATTATCCTAAAATTGGCATTTGGAATGATGGTTATTACATTACGACGAATGAGGAATTTGATAAAATCCCCGTTTACATTATCAATCGACAAGATATGTTGAATCGCGCTCCGATTGCTCGCGTTCAACGCATTGGCATTCCAAAGTTTGACCCAAATGGCAATAATGGACTTTGGGAAGTGGCTACACCTGTGAGTTGGAATGGGTCGAGACCGCCGCCTGCGGGAAGTCCGATGCCGATTTTGCGCCTGTATGATGATGCTTGGGGGCAACTTGGTTCGGGTACAGGAGCCGATAGATTAGAAGTTTGGGGCATTCGGACGGATTGGACGAACCCTAATAATACGGTTGCCATCCAAACGAATTTGCCCACAGCCGCTTTTGACAGCGATATTGCAGGGCGCATCCCCGCGCCGAATGGCTGTACCCAAACATTATTGCCTGTGGAGCAAACGCTGATGAATAAAATCAGTTATCGCCATTTTGGGACGCATGAAAGCATTGTTTTAAATCATTTGGTCGATGTCGATGGCAATAATCGTTCTGCAGAACGTTGGTACGAATTGAGGCGGAGTGCAGGCAGTAATTGGTCGATTTATCAACAAGGAACGGTTTCACAAGATGCTGAAAATCATCGTTTTATGGGCAATATTGCTCAAAATTCGGCAGGCGATATTGTATTGGCATACAGCGTTTCGGGTCCCAATGTGAAGCCGAGTTTGCGCATTACGGGGCGCAAAGCAGGTGATTTTTTAGGCACGATGCCCATTCCAGAAGTCGAATTTGCGACAGGCGTTGGTTGTCCGGGAGTCGATAGATGGGGCGATTATGCCCATGCTTGCGTCGATCCTGCGGACAGTATGACGTTTTGGTTTACTGGTCAATATATGAAAACAACGAATACTTGGACTACCAGAGTTGCCTCTTTCAAAATGATGGGCATCGCGGGAATCCCTGATGTAGGCGATAAATTATCCATTCAAATTACACCCAATCCATTTGTTCAATTCATTGATATAAAAGCATTTAGCGATACTTCTTTGAATCCGTTGAATTTTCAAATCATCAATGCGCTTGGGCAAATTTTGCAAACGGGCGTACTCACCGCAAACGGCTTGACGCAACAGGCAACTGTGAATCTGCCCTATGCAGCAGGTATGTATTGGGTGCGCGTACAAGGAGAAGGCATTTCAAAAACGGTAAAAATTGTAAAACAATAAGTATAACGTTTGGAGGGTTTCAAACCCTCCAAACGTTGTTAACGTTGTTAACGTTGTTAACGTTGTTAACGTTGTTAACGTTGTTAACGTTGTTAACGTTGTTAACGTTGTTAACGTTGTTAACGTTGTTAACGTTGTTAACGTTGTTGTCAATTATTAACGTTGTTAACGTTGTTAACGTTGTTAACGTTGTTAACGTTGTTAACGTTGTTAACGTTGTTAACGTTGTTAACGTTGTTAACGTTGTTAACGTTGTTAACGTTGTTAACGTTGTTGTCAATTATTTAACAGTAACCACTTATTCCCCAAACCTTATTTGTAGTAACATTCGTTCTTGATTCAAAAAATAATAATATAATGCATGAATAAATTATTGATAATCAGTCTATTAACGTTTCTAAAATGGAATCATGCACAAGCGATTCAGCCTACTGTAATGGATACTTGCAAGATTCCCAATATTTTTACCCCGAATGGAGACGGGATAAATGATACATTTATCATACCTTGCATCCATTTTTCAAACAATGAAAGTGAAATACGCATTTTCAACGAGTGGGGCGATGAATTGTATCAAGCAACACCGTATGGCAATAGTTGGGATGGTACGTTTCACCACAAACCCTTGCCTGATGGGACGTATTATTATTGTTTCAGAAATGGTAAAAATTTAGAATTTCAAAAAGGGTTTATCACGCTTTATCGTTGATTTAAGATGATTTGAGCTTGATTTTAAACCAAAAATAGCTTAAAATGCGGCTTCATAGCATCATTTCCCTCTTTATCGGTTTATTTTGCGCACAAGGTTTGGCACAGCAGGAAGCGCAATTGACCCAATTTATGTATCATCGACTGGTCTATAATCCTGCTTATGCGGGCGCGAGTGATATGCCACAACTTTCTGCTGCCACTCGGCAACAATGGATTGGGTTTCAAGGTGCGCCTTCTACGCAAGCGTTGAGTTTCGATATGCCTTTTTTGAGTAAACGATTGGGTTTGGGTTTGAACCTGACCAATCAAGTAAAAGGGTTGGAAAGCAAACAAACCGTTGGATTAGCCTTGTCTTATGCGGTGGCTAAAACGAATGATTGGTCGATTCGCGGCGGTTTGCAAATGTCGATGCGGCGATATGGCATGGATTTTACAAAAGCAGTTACCAATGGACCCCTTTCAGAAGATGGTTCCTTGGGGCAACATTTTGAAACGCAATGGGTTGGTAATTTTGGAGTAGGGCTTTACGCAACTTGGCGCGATTGGTATTTGGGGGCAGCTGTCCCCTTTTTGTATCGAAATACGCTGGGGATTACGCCTAATTCGCCGATTATTGCGCAAGAAAGTCCCCATTTGTTCGCTATTGGCGGTTTCGCGTTGCCTTATACGGATAAATTGGTTGTCAAAGGCAATGGTTTTTTAAAATATACGCCCAATGCGACTTGGACAATGGATGGGAATCTCAATTTCGTCTATGATGACCAATTAACAGTTGGTTTGAGTTATCGAACAGGTCAAAAAACATGGATGCGTTTTCCCGAATCCATTGATATATTGGTGTTTATGAATTTAAATAAACATCTTGGGTTAGGCATTTCGTATGATGTCGTGTTGTCATCTATGGCGGCGCAACAGAAAGGCAGTTTAGAAATTGCTATGCAGTATCATTGGCGGAAACCGATTTTGCAATTGAGCAATCCGAGAGGTTTCTTTTGATTTTTTTTGTAAAAAATTATAAATATGATTTTCAAACATACCGTTAAAGAACGCTTTTTGCGTTACGTACAAATTGACACGCAAGCGGATCCGATGTCTGAAACCCGCCCAAGTAGTGCCAAACAAAAAGATTTATCGCGCTTAATCGTGCAGGAACTCCTTGAAATGGGCATTACGGATGCCGAAACCGATGAATTTGGTTATGTCTATGCCACGATTCCCGCAACCACTTCCAAACCGAATGTACCTGTTTTGTGTTTTTGCGCCCATTTGGACACTGCGCCCGATTGTTCGGGAACGAATGTGAAACCAATCGTGCATGCCAATTATCAAGGACAAGATATTATTTTGCCTGATGATACGACGCAGATTTTGCGTCCAACCGAACATCCGCAATTGACTGAAAAAATAGGTCACGACATCATTACAGCGAGTGGATTGACCCTTTTGGGTTCGGATGATAAATCAGGCGTTGCTGAAATCATGGATGCAGCCTACTTTTTCATCCATAATCCGAGTATTCCGCATGGTAAAATACGGATTTTATTCACCACAGATGAAGAAATTGGTCATG
>JAAFJT010000057.1 GCA_013298955.1 Chitinophagales bacterium | reverse complement strand
GGGCTCCAGTGAAGCAGGAAGCAGACTGCGAAATTGAAAAGGTTCAAGATTGTGTAAGTTCTGCATAACGGCTTTATCTTTGTCTTGCGACCGATGATGAACTTAATTATGTAGCCGTTGCGATTTCTGCGAGCCGATTGCAAATCTTGAAAGGGCAGAAAATAGATTTACATAGTGTTTTTGCACAACCTGAATTGGGCGGGTGGTTTGAAGTCAAATTGCTTGAACACGACGCGATTGTGGCGGAAACGGTTACTTCTATGGAAAAAATTCCTGAAAAATGGTTGCCACAACCCAACGAATTTTTGCCGAATCAGCCGATTTTGAATCCAGAAACGTTCTCAGCACTGAAAGTGAGCGCAGTTGCAAAAGAAGCAGGCATGAATGTGACGCTTTTACGTCAATATTTGTCAGGCATTAAACGCCCTTCGCTCGAACAAGCGCGTCGAGTGCAAGATGCTTTGCATCGGGTCGCGGAACGGTTATTGGCAGTGCAATTCGTGGGTTGATTGTTCTAAACAATCAAAAATCTGCGCCAACGTCGGCGAAGTTGCAACCTCGCCGATGTTAATGCGTTGATTATCAATTATTTAAATTTTGATAGCTACTTAATCTTAATCTTGTAGCAACACTTCATTTTCAAAATCGTAAGTCAAAGTTAAATCTATGAATGGATCTTCTTTGATAAGCGTATCAAATTTGGTTTTCAATTTTTTGTGATGCACATCTTCCACTTTTTGCGGTGATGCTTCAATGGTCAACAAATCCGTGAATGGTTCATTTTTAATAAGTCCATCAAATTTAGTTCTTAATTTTCTAAATTCTTCATCGCCGCGCTCAATGCTACCTCTTTGAATGGTGTAATGGCGCAAAAAATGTTTTACGGCATTCGATAATTCGTAATTTGCGAGTTCTTCGGGCGTGAAAAGATTTTTTTGAATCACATTTTGAGCCGATTTTCTATCAAATTCGGATAAATTTCGATACTCGGTTTCCCAAATCGTTGTATATTTAAAGTCATATCTAAAAAGGTGACGGTAAATAATATACGTCTCTGGCATATACAAAATTTCAAAAAACTCATTCAAATTTTTTCCAAAAGCTTCTTCAAAAAACGACGTTTTTTCATTTAGATTAGAAGGTGCGACAATTCCTTTCGTTACATTTAAAATAGATTGTATTGCTCTAACAAATTTTTTATTCCAATATTTTCCTGTAAACGCTCTATGCTTCGCTTCTTCACCAAATAAAGGAATATATTTCATCGGAAATGAAAAAATAGCGACATTCAACTCTTTACACAAATCCGCATTAATGCGCAATCGTTCATACAAATCTTCGGGTTTATCTTGAAAATTATACAAAATATAATTAGATAATTCTCTAATTCCATATTTAGCTGCTAATTTTACTGCATTAATAGGCAAAAAAATACAATAATTTACAGCAAGGTACAATTTGTAGTTAATTGAAAATCAATCACTTGTAATTAAGATTAACTCATTTTGATTAATCACTTATGATAAACCTATTATTTATTTGGTTGTTGCAAAAAAAACTTTTACTTTTGTTCGTTCAAACTATTTTTTTTCAAAAAGCTCAAACATCATAATAATTAAGTTTTATGCAAGCAACAAAAAAAAATTTATATGATTTTGTAAGTCCACCAGCACAATATCAAATACCATTATTTCAACGTAAGTATACATGGATAAAAGATAATTGGTCTAGATTATGGGAAGATATTATTAAACCCATACAACTATCTGATAAATCTATACAAACATCTGATAAATCTATACAGACATCTGATAAATCTATACAGACATTTGAAGAAAGTGCTTATTTTTTAGGTGTTTTTGTAACCGTTAAACAAACTACCAGCCATATCTTGATAATAGATGGGCAGCAACGGCTTACTACTATACTTATTCTATTAGCTGCTATCCGCAATAAAACAAGCCATCAAATGAGTATGTTTGAAGATAGTAATGATACACTTGTTAAAATTAACAATTGCCTTACAAATCCACATTATAAAAATGACCATAGTGATTATTTCAGGCTTTTACCGTCTCAATCAGATAGAGTTGTTTTCAAAGAAATTATGAATCAAAATTCATCGAAATATGAACGAAGTGATCATTTGCTGCGAAAAGCATATAAGTTTTTTTTTGATAGTTTGAAAAAAATTGAAATTAGTGATGTGTTAAAAATTACAGAAATACTTTTTAAATGGGAATTAGTACATATCATGTTGGATGAAACTTCAAATTACTATGTAGTGTATGAAAGTTTAAACTCAAAAGGACAACTTTTAACTCAAGCAGATCTGATAAAAAATCATTTTTTCCTTCAATTGCCAAACCATCGTGAAGAATTATATGAAAAATATTGGAAACGATTAGATGATGCTTTGCCACAAGATCCTAAAAAAGCGAAAGATGGGTTGACTGAGTATCTAAAATATTTTTTTATGCAAAAACACGAAACTGTAATTGGTGAAAAATCGTTATTTATTGCTTATAAGAAAGAAACGAAAGATTCAGTTCATGTTATGGAATATTTGCAAGAACTAATAAAGTTTTTTGTATATTACGAAAAAATATTATACCCTAAAAAAGAAAACAATGAGCAGATACAAGAACGATTACAATACCTTAATCGTATCGGTAGCACAAATGCGTATCCATTACTTTTAATTTGTTATGATAGTTATGCTCTGAACAGATTAAATACAGATGAATTTTTAGAAATATTAAGTGTAGTAGAGAATTTTATAATTCGACGATTCATCTGTAATGATTCCGCATTGAATCATACACATACTTTTACTAAAAAAGCCATCAAGGGTATTAAGCAGTTGGCTCATAAAGAATTAGTTAATACAATAAAAATTAATTTAACAAAAGCAGACTATCCAAACGATGCAGAATTTAAAAAACGTTTCGCAGAAAGAAAATTTGATACGGATGATTATGGGAACAAAATCCGATATATCTTGGAAAGACTTGAAAATCATTTAGGCGGGCAAATGGAAAATAGTAGTAAGTTAACCATAGAGCATATTTTGCCTCAAAATAATCCCCCCAAACATTGGTGGAAAGAACATTTGGGAGAACAATGGGAAGTAATTATGAAACAATATGTTAACACAATTGGTAATCTAACACTTACAAGTGTTAATTCATCTCTCGCAGAAAAAGAATTTGATGCAAAACAGGATTTGTTGTTGAAGGAGAAAAATAGACCCAAACTCAACGACTATTTTGAGAGAATATCCGAATGGAAAAGTGATAATATTGTCAAACGAACAGAATATTTGACAGAGTTAGCACTTCAAATATGGAAATATTTTGGAGAAACAAACTCGTAAGCAATTTATTTGAGTTTTTAGCGCAAAATCTATCTTTGGAAACTTTTTAAGTTTTTAAAGATAGATTTTGCGCTAAAAACGCATGAGAAACAATTTTAGTTATAAATGATAATTCAATTTCAAAACATCTTTATACCCATTTGGAAACACGAAACATTTAGATATTCTGTCAAAAGACGGGTTCAATTTGTGAATCAGCCGATGATAATTTGGACTTACAATTAGGATATTATCCGAATTATTATTCAAAGATTTGGTAAAATAATCTATATGATGCGCTTCCACGACGCTCACACCATAAAAGGCTGCAAAATTTTCACCCGACATTTGACAACGATGATTGTACAATTTTTTCAAATTATCACAAATGGATTTATCCAATTTCCGAATTTTAACTAATTTATTGCGTTGCTCAACGGTCGCATTCAAATCTTCTTGACTATAATTGGTTTCTAATTCAAATGCTTCTTCACTGAATAAACTTAACTCATTGGTTATCAATTGATTTTCTGTTTCTGTGATAGATTCGGCTAAAAAAATGAAAGGTTGTGTCGTGGTATAAAGCACCAAAAACTCCTTTTTTTCAGTCGGAATTATAACAGATTTTTTCTTAGAATGGATTTGTTGTTTGTAATCCATACAATATTCATAGGTTGTCGAAAAAATGGAACGCATTTTTTGAGCCGTTACGCTATTCGGCTCATAACGAATTTGAACAATATCTTTATGAGTTGGATATTTTTGCTCATTAAATCGTTGATTCGTTAATTTTGCAGGATATAATTGTCCATCTATCAGGATTTGAATTGAAATCGTAGTACCTCGTGGGAGCGTTTGGTGTATGAGTGATTGAAATTGCACTTGTAGCGAAACGGGAATACTTAATCCTTGTTGTAACAATGACCAATCAACTTCTTTTTTGTAAATATAATTATTTTCTGAAATCATCCGTTTGAATTTGTAACTATAAACTTGAAAAGCATTTGCCGTCGTCGTAAGTCAACGATGGCAAATTTAATTCTGCATCAAAACAAAAACGATGTGATTTGTAAGTAATCCCATTGGTTTGGTCTGCAAGATATTGTAAAACCTTAGTCATATTATGAAAGCTATAAAGATATTTTTAAAACGGACGCAATAATAATTAATTTCTTTCAAACAACTGCAAAAACGAAATGTTTTTGTTCTAAAAATACTGAAAAAGCAGTATCTTTGTGCATCTCACTTTTAAAATCCATAAAATATTATGAAAAAAGTAAATTTTAGAGATTGGACAGTCGAAAAAGTGGAAGATGCTTTTGGGCTAGAGCAAACTTTTAATCATCCATTGTTAAAACAATTAATTTCATTTTCGTATGAAGTAAGCGAATTTGAAGCTAAAACCTTATTGGAATTTCAACAAAATTATGAACAATTTGATGGCAAAGATTGGAATGAGGTCGAACTGGCAAGTAACTTTATGAGTCCACTCATTGTTTTCAGCGATATGGACAATCGCAAATTCGGCTATTTTTTAGAACGGGAGTTGTCGGTGACGATTGGAGAGTACGAATTAGTCGGCAAAACCGATTGATGGGTTGTATTATGTGATTGAAGAAATGACAAAAACGCCCTAAAATAGCTGGTTACAAATGACAGGAGCAAATTGAAATATTTTACTCTAAACTGCATGGGAATATTGTTTGGGGTAGAAAAAGGATTTTATGGTTACGTGTGTGTGTTTTGTTTTTTTGAATTGGGCTTTGCCCAATTCAAAAAACAAAACACACACGTAACCATAAAATCCTTTTTCTACCCCAAAGCCGCTAACCGCGCCACTTGGGTTATTTTAATAATTTAAATATGAAAATAGCACTCACCGTTCAAGAAATGTTGATTTGGCATGATATGCCACAATTATTTACCGCAAAAGATAAAATTAGTGGTCTATATTACAAATTGTGAAAATACGAACGATTCTAAACAATTACAACTGTTCCAATAATCGTTGTTTTTGTTTTTGAAATTCTTCATCAGTCAAAATGCCTTCTGCTTTCATCGCCGCTAATTTGCGGATTTTTTCAAAAGGGTCTTCTGCTTTATCAGTCGTTATAGGCGCGACAGGTGGTGGCGTTTCTTTTTTTAGCTCCTCTTTCACTTCTGTTACCACATTTTTGCTCTTTTTCAACTCTTCTTGATACATTTTTTTAGAAATATCGGTGTTGAAATCTTCAAAAGTGCCTCCATTTTTGAAATGTCTAATGAAAACTTGACCCATAGCATAAGTGGATGCACCCGCAAAACCCGACATACTAATTTCACCCAAAATCGTCCCAATGCCCGGAATAAATTTGAATAAACTGGACCCAACTCGCGCCAAACCGCCGCCAACCACTGCGGAAATACAGTTTTTACCCAACGATTCCATAAAATTAATTTGATAAAGTCCCGCCAATTGGCGCAACATATTCAATTGAACCCCCGAAACGGCGGCAATATCCAATAACGGAATCGGCACTAAACCCGCGCCCATAGCATAACCGACACTATTTCGTACTATTTCGTTTGCTTTTTCTAATTTTTGCTCGTTTGTCATTTTGTAATTTTTTTAAATGAAAATAACTTTATGAATCAATCATTGAACCGTATTTGCGTTAAAATAGTTCTGATTCTATTTAAAAAAGGCGATTTGTAAGACGATTATCGGCAAAAAGACGACGAAGTGCATGAATAAATGTTAAACCTGCCTATATTTGTAATTCAAATTTTCATCTAAACGTTATGAAAACAGCGTTTTATTTTTAATATACCATTCATTCACAACAATATGTTTAACAAAACAGGGTTCAGCCTTCTTATAATATTGGGAATCGTTACCCATTTAAAAGCACAAAAGTATAGTAACGAGTATTTGAGCATTGGGGTTGGCGCACGGGCGCATGCCATGTCGGGGGCGCAAGTGGCATCGGTGCAGGATGTTTATGCCAATTATTGGAATCCTGCGGGATTGACTGCCGTAGAAACACCGATTCAAATCGGCGCAATGCACGCAAATCTGTATAGTGGGATTGCTTCTTACGATTATTTAGGCGTTGTAAAAAGCCTAAATCCAAGTAAAAAAAGTGTTATTGGATTGAACATTATTCGATTAGGTATTGATAATATTCCTTATACTTTAAACATGGTGGGTGCAGATGGCTCTATTGATTACAATAAAGTAACTCAATTTTCAGCCGCCGATTATGCCGTTTTTATGACCTATGCACAGCAATATAAAGGACTTTCGATAGGTGCAAATGTGAAAGTGGTGCGCCGAGTGATTGGTACCTTTGCGGGTGCATGGGGTTTTGGGACGGATTTAGGCATTCAATACCAAAAAAATAATTGGCGATTCGGTGCCATGTTTCGAGATATTACGACGACTTATAATGCTTGGACAGCCACTTTGACCGAACAAGAAAAAACGGTATTTGCCAGTACGAATAATGCGATTCCTAAAAGCAGTGTTGAAATTACACGCCCCACTTTATTGCTTGGAACCGCTTATCAAAAGCCATTGAATGAACAAATTGGATTTTTAACAGAATTAAATTTGGAATTAACAACGGATGGCAAACGAAATGTATTGATTTCAAGCAATGCTGTTAGCGTTAGTCCGCGTCTTGGTATCGAAGCCGATTTCAAAAAAATCGTTTTTTTGCGGGCAGGTGTCGGTAATTTCCAACAATTTAAAAATGAATTAGACCCCACTAAAAAAGAATGGGCATTTCAACCGAATATGGGTTTAGGCTTACATTTGGGCAATATTGCGATTGATTATGCGCTGACGAATTTGGGGAATGTTGCACAAATTAATTATTCACATATTTTTAGTTTGCGTTATAATTTGAAACCAAAAGTGCGTGTTTAGAATTTTTTGAATCAAGAATAAAGGATTGAAAGGAATTAAGGACGTATGAACTTGATTTTTTATCAAAAATCAGGCTCATATGTCCTTAATTTCTTTCAATCCTTCATTCCTAATTCATTATGGATGCGCTGCAACCCACACCGAACCGTCTTCAAAAACCTCTTTTTTCCAAATCGGAACCGTTTCTTTCAATGTATCAATCGCATATCGACACGCCTCAAATGAAGCCGCCCGATGTGCCGTCGAAACCGCAATCACTACCGCAACCTCACTTGGGTACAAAATCCCTACCCGATGATGCATCGAAAACCGAATCACCCCATATTTTTCGACTGTTTTTGCTGCAATTTTGCGCATTTCAGCAATTGCCATAGGCTCATAACCTTCAAATTCGAGTCGAACAACCGTTTTTTGTTGGGTTTTTCGACGCACCGTGCCAATGAAAACCGCAATACCACCCGCTTCTGCATCTTCTACATGGGCAATACAACTTTCGGTTTGCAAGGGCGTATGTAGCAATTGTATATCAATCATTTTCAAATGTGTTCAATTTTGAATAAGAAATAAAAATTTTGAATACTTTTGATGCAAAAATAAACAAAATTAGGATTTTACCTATTTTGTAACCTTATTTCAATTATTTCTATTTCGGAAAAGATAGGATACAATTGGAACACGGATGGGGCGGATTCTCGCGGATTTTTTATTTTGATAATGATTTTCGTTACATGATAAGTATTATTTAAAAATAAAAAATCAGCGAAAATCCGTCTAATCAGCGTCATCCGTGTTCCAATTGTACCATATATTTTTTGTAAACTATTATAAATCAATGATTTCTGTACAAGAAGCAACCGCTATAATTGCCCAATATATTGTTCCTTGCCCAATCGAATCGGTCTCATTAGAGCAAAGTTTGGGTCGGATTCTCGCAGAGGATTTGTGCGCAGACCGTCCATTTCCACCTTTTGACCGCGTAACGATGGATGGAATTGCCATACGATACGCCGATTTTGCAGCAGGACAACGACATTTTCCAATACTTGGGATTCAAGCCGCAGGAACGCCTGAAACGTTGTTTGAAAAAGCGGGTGGCGCGATGGAAGTCATGACGGGCGCGGTTTTGCCGAAAGGCGCGGATACCGTCATTCGATATGAAGATTTGAAGATTAACAATGATATAGCGCAAGTTATGATTGATACTATTGTGTCATGTCAAAATATTCATCCGATGGCGAGCGACAAAAAAACGGGCGATTTACTCCTTCCATCAGGCGTAAAATTACATCCTGCTGCAATTGGAACAGCAGCAACCATTGGAAAATCAGTTCTAAAAGTTAAAAAAATGCCTATGGTTGCCGTCATTTCGACAGGGGATGAATTGGTCGAAGTGGGCGAAACGCCGCTTGCACATCAGATTCGGCGGTCTAATGTGTATGTAGTGCAAGCCATTTTAAAACAAATTGGTGTATCCAGCAAACGGTTTCATTTAATTGATAATCAAGAAGTTATCAAAAAAGAATTAAAAAAAATCTTAAAAAAATATCCAATTGTCATATTAAGTGGTGCGGTTTCAGAAGGCAAATTTGATTTCCTACCTGCGGCGTTACAGGATTTGGGCGTTATCAAGCGATTTCATAAAGTCGCGCAACGTCCCGGTAAACCCTTTTGGTTTGGAACCCTTGGTTTTGATGATACGGTCGAAAAACAAATTGATAATCAATGTGTTGTGTTCGCGCTTCCGGGAAATCCTGTTTCGACAACGGTTTGTGCTTATAAATATGTGTTGCCTTATTTACAGGCATGTACAGGATTGATTCCAAAGCCTCCCTATGCACGATTGGCAAGCGATTTTTCATTTACACCGAAATTAAATTATTTTCTACCTGTATATGTATATAGCCATTCAGATGGTTTTTTAGAAGCGATTCCACAGGTAGGGCAAGGTTCTGGCGATTTGAGCAATTTAAATCGGGCGAATGGTTGGTTAGAATTGCCTGCTGACCAAAATCTCTTTAAAAAAGGCAGTGTTTTTCCATTGATAACTTATTGAAATAAAAATAATATGGCGCATATTCGCTTTACAGCAGCCTTAAAACGGTTCTATCCTAATTTACAACCTATTGATATTCAAGGTAATACGATTCATCAATTGTTATATGAGCTTGAAAAAAAATATCCGACCTTGACTGATTATTTGATAGATGAACATGGTGCATTGCGACAGCATATTCACATTTACATCGGAGAACATTTGATTACAGACCGATTGACTCTAACGGATAGGGTTGTTGAAAAAGATGAAATTTGGATTATGCAAGCCTTATCAGGCGGTTAAATAGTTGAATTTAAATAATGGACAACACCGTTTGGAGGGTTTTAAACCCTCCAAACGCTATACTACCTTGAAAATCAACATTTTAGTAGTTGTGACTTTTTGTCGATTCTCTAATTTCAACTATTTAATTGCAGGTAAAATGCTACTTTTGTACTTTATTTTCCAGCAGATTTTTTTTAAAAAAAATGAAGTAATTGAAGTAAAAGAATCAACAAAAAATTACAGCTACTAAAATGTTGATTTTCAAGGTAGTATAACGTTTGGAGGGTTTAAAACCCTCCAAACGGTGTTGTCCGCTATTGACTTCAATTACTTAAATCTGCGGGAAAAACTATCCTTTTTATCAATGTCAGCATTCGCAAACGCATGAAAAAAAATTTACCATTTACAACGTTTATCCTATTTCTAATTGGATTTTCAACCTCATTAGTTGCTCAAAATGCGTTCACCCTCAAAGGGACGATTCGAGATGCCGATACGAAGGAGCCTTTGGTCGGCGCAACGATTCGGACCGATGAAAAAACGGAATTGAAAGGTGCTGCCGCCGATATGGACGGCAATTATACCTTGATTTTGGCAAAAGGACGTTATAACATTCAAATTACGTTCATTGGATACGCTCTTTTGGAGCGTTCTGTCGAAATCAAGGGCGATATGAACTTGGATTTTGACTTAACAAGTACCGCCATTGTTTCCAAAGAAGTCGTAGTGACCGCCGATATTGCCCGAGACCGCAAAACGCCTGTCGCTTTTTCCAACATTCCAACCCTCAAACTCAAAGAAGAATTGGCAGGTCAAGATTTGCCGATGATTTTGAATAGTACGCCCGGCGCGTATGCGACGACTCGCGGCGGCGGTGACGGCGATGCGCGCATCACGTTGCGCGGCTTTACGCAACGCAATGTGGCAGTAATGTTGGACGGCATTCCCGTCAATGACATGGAAAATGGGGAAGTTTATTGGTCGAATTGGTTTGGTTTGGGCTTGGTGACGAAAACGATGCAAGTGCAGCGCGGTTTAGGCGCGTCGAAACTCGCTTTGCCGTCTGTCGGCGGAACGATTAATATCTTGACGAAAGGGATTGATTCGCGACGCGAAATCGTGGTGAAGCAAGAAGTGGGCAATAATGGTTTTACACAAACCACTTTTGGATATAATTCGGGCAAATTGAAGGGCGGTTGGGGCATTTCCGCCGCAGGTTCGTACAAATACAACAATGGTTGGGTGGATGCGGCGTTTTCAGATGCGTATTTTTATTATTTGAAAATTGAAAAATCGTTTGATAAACATTTGATTAGTTTATCCGGTTTTGGGGGACCTCAAAAGCATGGTCAGCGTTCTAATTCTGGTAAAGCGCAAGATTATGACCGCGCTTTTGCTGGAAAATTGGGGATTTCGACGGCGGGCGCGGATTCTGGTAAAAATAAAGGCTTGCGTTACAACGAATCTTGGGGCTATGCCGACAGTGCGCGTACCGAATTGTACAATACTCGTATGAATTATTATCATAAACCGCAAATCAGTTTGCGCCATTCTTGGAGTCCGTCCAATCGATTTTTCTTATCTACGGTAGCCTATTTATCGATTGGAAATGGGGGCGGTACGAATTTACAAGGCAGTTATGGGCGCGATGCGGCAGGTTTGGTCGATATTTATAGCCTCAAAAAAGCGAATCTTATCTTTGGGGCGGGTTCGAGCGCGTTATATTCGAGCATCAATAACCATTTTTGGTATGGGTTGCTTTCGACGGCTAAATATGAAATCAATCCAAATGTATCGTTTTCGGGTGGGATTGATTTGCGCAATTATACAGGTGAACACTTGCGTAAAGTTTATGATGTCTTGGGGGCAAATTACTTGTTTTCGCGCAGTATTGCGCCAAATGATTATCGAAATGCACGAGTGGATCAATTGGCAACGAACCTTTATGAAGGTGATATTTACAATCGAAACTACAAAGGTTTTGTACGCTGGGGCGGTATTTTTGGTTTGGCAGAATATCAAAAAGAAAATTTTACGGCTTTTTTGAATCTATCCACTGCGCAAACGAATTATAAATATGAAGATTATTTATATGCAAAATCCATTGATATTGACGGCAAAAGGCTTTACACATCGTATTGGTCTAAGTTACCAAGAGGCGGTTTTGTCACGCCGCTTGAACAAAGAATTGCGATTTACAAAGGCACGATGTACACCGTAGATCATCCGGGCGCGGCAACGATTGCAGAAGCAGAACGGCGTGGTTTGAAAATTGATTCGACTACAGCACAAAATCAATCCATTGGTTGGATAAATTTGCCTTCATTCACCTTTAAAGCAGGCGGTTCTTACAATTTGGATAAAAATAACAGCATTTTTGTCAATACGGGCTACCTTTCCAAAGCCACTCGTTTCAGTAATGTGTTTTATTCGGCTTATAATGCTGGCACATTTACCATCAATTCGGCGGCGGGCAGTCAAACGTATAGCGATTTGGGACGCGTTTTATTGACCAATAATTATGATAATGAAAAAATTACCGCCTTTGAAGCGGGTTACAGTTTCAAAAGCAGTGCTTTTTCAGCCAATGTGAATGGTTATTACACGCTTTGGAAAAATAAACCAGTCGATAGAGTGCCAACAGAGCGTTTAGACCCGACAGACCCCAATTCGGAGTTAATTCCGTTAAATGTAGCAGGTTTAGGAGCGCGTCATACGGGTTTGGAAGTCGATTTTGCATGGATTCCTGCGCCAAAATGGAAATTAGAAGGTGTCATTTCGATTGCGGATTGGATTTGGAACACCCAAGGAACGTTGACCAAACCTGATGGAACGGTTAAAATATTCGACCCAACAGGCGTTCATGTAGGCGATGCGGCACAACAACAATTGGGCGGCGCGATTCGATTTGAACCCGTTAAAGGTGCGTATTTAAATTTGCGAGGTACTTATTTTGCAAAATATTATGCGGATTTTCAACCTGAAAATTTGCAAGGCGCGTATGCACAACGAGAATCTTGGAAAATGCCCAATTATTTTATGGCAGATTTGAGTGGTGGCTACTCCTTTAAAATACAGAAAAAATATCATTTGTCATGGCGTTTCAATGTATTGAATCTATTCGATGCCGTTTATTTGTCGGATGCGACCAATAATAATTCGGGTTATAATGATTTTGATGCGAAATCAGCGACGGTCTTTTTTGGGATGGGCAGGCGTTGGAATACATCGATTGAATTTAATTTTTAATAAAAAAAACGGATTGCTTACGAGCAATCCGCCACAACAAATTATAATCCCATGAACATATTTCATTAACTATCTTTGATTTAAAATCATTTTCTTTTTTGAACCTCTATGGTCAAAATCGGCATGGCAAGTTGTGAGGTACTGGACGTTTTAATCATAGTTGCTGTTTTTCTGACGGCGAAATGGTTTGGTATTTTTATTATTTTCACGATATTGTTTGCAAAAAACAAAGCACAACTTGCCGAGCGATTCTGAAATAGTCTCTCATTGGGTCGTAAAAACGAGGCAATTGGGTAGGGTCATGGCTTTGACTTTCGATGGTAATTGCCTTCATTTCTATTGACAGTACAAATATCATATATCCTTTTTTGAATGTCAAACTCAAAAAAATGGCATTGAGGTATTTTTTTTTATGTTAATTGAAAATTAACATTGTATAAAATATTGATTTTCAATGTAAAAATATTATTAAAGAAGTGATTTTTATCATTAGATGTGAATAGCATTATTTTTCGATATATTATTTTTCGATACAAAAATGACAATTCTGTGACAATTCTAAGGCGCAAAAAGGCATGATTTTAAAAAAAACGCGTATTCTTGCGAATATTCGCTACTATTTTGTAATTTTACGCTTCTAAAATTAAAGTGTGGTGACTATCGGAATTTCGACACGTCCCATGTTCAGTAGTCGAGCAATTTAAATTGTATTCTCTGAGTTTAAAAAATTATATAAGATGTCATTTAAAAATAAAACCGTATTTATTACAGGCGCGAGTCGCGGCATTGGGTTGGCGATTGGCAAACGATTGGCGCGAGAAGGCGCGAACATTGTCATTTTTGCAAAAACAGCCGAACCACATCCCAAATTACCCGGTACGATTCACACGGCTGCTGCCGAAATCGTTGCCGCAGGGGGTAAAGCTTTGCCGATTGTAGGCGATGTTCGTTCAGAAGAAAGTGTCCAAAATGCTGTTAATCAAGCTGTTGCACATTTTGGAGGCATTGATATTTTAATCAATAATGCGAGCGCGATTCAATTGACTGGGACGTTAGAAACGGATATGAAACGATATGATTTGATGCACCAAATCAATACACGCGGGACGTATCTTTGTTCTAAAATCTGCTTGCCGCACTTGTTGAAATCCGAAAATCCACACGTTTTAAACCTTTCTCCGCCTTTGAACATGGAAACGCGTTGGTTTCAAAACCATGTTGCCTACACGATGGCGAAATTTGGGATGAGCATGTGCGTTCTTGGGATGGCAGGCGAATATGCTGGAAAAGTTGGTTTTAATGCTTTATGGCCTCGAACAGTGATTGCAACGGCGGCAGTACAAAATTTATTAGGCGGCGATTATGTGGTCAAACACAGTCGCAACTCCGATATTTTAGCGGATGCTGCGTATTATATTCTAAAAAGAAATCATACCGATTGCAATGGCAATTTTTTCATTGATGATGAAGTCCTTAGAAGTGAAGGCATTGAAGATTTGGCGGCTTATGCGGTGACAAAAGGGATGGCAGATAAAGATTTATTACCCGATTTTTTTATATAATGATTGTCTCTGCGATATAGACGGAGATTCGGGTAAAAGCCTTATCAGGGTCTCCGTCTAACCTTTTAGCCTAAAATGCATAATTAAAATTTCAAACGAAAAAAATAAAATATACGTTTTTAAAGTCTATTGAGTGGGTCGGTTATTCACTTTCTAATCCTTAATATAAATGAATCTAAAAAATATAATATTTTGAAACAATTGGATTATATTATTGTCGGACAAGGTTTGGCGGGAACACTTTTAGCTTATTTACTGATGAAAGCGGGTCAAAAAATCATCCTTATTGATTCCGATTTGGATATGACGGCTTCCAAAGTGGCAGCAGGCATTATCAACCCCGTTACAGGGCGGCGGATTGTGAAAAGTTGGCGGGTGGATGAATTTTTGCCAATAGCGAAATCCATTTATCAAAATATAGAGCAAATTTTTAATATATCTATTTATAAAAATATTGAAATTTGCAAAGCGATTCGCACCGTAGAGGAGGAAAATGAGTGGTTATTACGGGCAGGTTATCCAGCGTATCAAGCCTATTGCGGTCAAGAACCGCCCGATATGAGGCATTTTGAAACAAAAATTCATCCATTCCATGCGTTTGCGACCATTCTCCAAGCAGCACAAGTGGATGTGCCACAATTAATTTCATTTTTTAAAAGCCATTTTAATCAAAATAATATTTTATTAAAAGAATCTTTTGATTATGATGATTTGGAAATTTTGGAAAATGAAGTACAATATCGCGGTTTTTTGAAAGCAAAAAAAATTATTTTTTGCGAAGGCGCAGGTGGTGCTAAAAATCCTTTTTTTGAACATTTGCCCTTTAATTTGGATAAAGGTGAATTATTAAAAATTAAAATTCCCAATGCTCCATTTGATAAGATTTTTAAAAATCATTTGTCAATCGTTCCCTTAGACGCAGCTCAAAATTTATATTGGGTAGGTGCGACGAATGAATGGAAATTCACCCATCCATATCCAACCGATATTCAAAAACAATTGATTATCAATGAATTAAACACCATTTTAACCGTTCCTTTTGAAGTTATTGCGCATCAGGCAGCCATTCGTCCAACGGTTAAAGATAGAAGACCGTTTATCGGTTTGCATCCTAATTTTCCCGTTTTAGCGATTTTCAATGGTTTTGGAACGAAAGGCACATCCTTGATTCCGTTTTGGGCAGCCCATTTTACGGATGTTTTACTGCACCAACAAAAATTAGATTCAGAAGTGAACATTCATCGTTTTTATTCAAAATAAACCCCATTCGTAACCTACCAATTAACTTGTAATTTCACTTAAAACACTGATTTTCAACGAATTTGGTCAAAATTTTGCAATCATGTTGTTATGATTGTAGCCAACGTTTTTGGGCTGAAACATAAAATCCAAATTATCCCAACCATTTCTAATTCCAATTTTTAAAACTAAAAACGATTTTCTTATGAACATGCTTGGCAATGAAACGCAATTTGAATCCCAAATGATTCCTTTTTTCGCATTACCTGTCCTACCCAATCGCTCGACGGATACGGCTATCAAACCTTCCGCGCCTATTGCACTGCCCTTGAAAGTGTATTTTGATATGACGTATCGGTGTAATTTGACTTGTCGGCATTGCATTACGGCATCTTCTCCGTATGCGGATGTGTCAAATGAATTGTCAACGCCTCGAATTTTAACATTATTGGATGAAATGGCGGCGGCGGGCATTCAACAAATTGCGGTTGGTGGCGGTGAGCCTCTGGTACATCCCGATTGGCAAATGATTTTCAAACATATTACATATTTAGGTATGAAATTGATTGTAACAACAAACGGTGTTTTGTTGCACGAGCGCAATATACAGGCTTTGAAAACGGTCGCGCCTGCTGAAATGCGAATTTCATTTGATGGAGGCAGACATTTCCATAACAGCATTCGAGGACGAGACAATTATGATAAAGCTTTAAAAGGACTTGAAACGTTGATTCAAAACGGTTTTAATGCTGTTGCGCGTTACACGTATTGCAATGGAGCCGATACCGAATTGGAACAAATGTTTTGTGATATTGCTGCAACTCATTGTAAATCAATTAAGATTGCATTATTAAAAAAAGCAGGTCGTGCGCAACATGAACCTGATTTGTTGACGCAATTAGGCGATGCAGGTTTGGCATGTTGGTTCATCGGTTTGGGCAAAAAGTATGGTTTAAGCGTTCAATTGTCAAGCGATGATTTTCCAATTGATTTTTCAGAAACCAATGATACGAAATTGCGGCGAGATGGGCGCAGCCATTGTGGGGCAGGTTTTGACACCGCCTATGTGTCGCCGAGAGGACATGTATTGAGTTGCGTGACGATTCCGAGCCATTCTTTTGGGCAGTTGCACTATCAATCGTTCACAGAAGCATGGCAAAGTCAAGCGGCGCAACAATTTAGAACGGAGGCGAGTCGTTGCGGCGTTTGTCGGATTTGTGATAAAGTGAAGTAGGTAAAAAGAGGCAATTGATGCATCAAATCCTGATTCCAATAAAAGTTCCGCTATTTATTTTTTTGTTTTAAAAAATGAATGACCGCTTGCTGTATATTATTCCGCAAATCATTGGTATTCGCAGGGTTGCTTTTTGACAAATTAGAAATATTTTCATTCGATTCTGTAAAAAAGGAAAGGTTTGATTCTTTGCCTGTTAACAGAAAATCATTGGTAATGATATGGTATTTTCGATTTATATCCAAAGGTATATTATTGATTTTAAACGTTTTATCAATATCCGAAAACGAAATACCTGTCCATTGCAAATAGCCTCCGCGTCCACGATTGAGCAAACCTGCGTACAATACTTTATTCAATTCTTTCCCTGTAATGTCCATTTCAACCAATTTGCCACCAAACGGCATCATTCGTAAAATGTCCGCTTGAGTAATTTTACCGCCCATTTGGTCATCAATCCGAATTGCACCACTATTGAAAAAAGCACAATCTGTTTTGTTTTGAGCCGCCGCCATCATGGATTCGGACACTATTTTGCCAATATTGACCTGTTGAAAACGCAAACTCGCCTCTCTACCATCCAAAGCCTCTGAAAGCGTTGCAATTACCTCCGTCGGATTAAACCCCGATTTTTTAAAAATCTGATTGGCAACGTCTGTCCATTTTTGAACAACACGCGCCGTTGCCGTATCTTCGGGCATCGTATCATCAATTTTTAACCAATTGGATTTTAAACAAACTTTTTGTCTTTTTTTATTGATTTTAAGGCGATGAATCCAAACCGTTTTCGCATTTGCATCCGCTTTATGAATATAGGTTTTGCCTACTTTCTCCTTGATTTGATAATGTTCATGCCCGCCCATAATCAATTTCACCGCCAGATTCATGCTTGCAACCGTTTTATCATCTGACAAAGACAAATGTGTTAACCCAATAATGGCATCTGCAACCACTGGTTTAGGCTGATTCATCAGGTCTGCGGGACGTTCCGCCTGCCCATTCAACCGCGCAATGGACGCTTGACTACTTTTAAAAACATCCGAATAACGCACATATTCTTTTTCATTTGCATTCATAGTCGCTGCAAAAAGACCGATTTCGGCAGTTGTACCATCAGCATCTTTAAAATGCAGCATTTTTTCATTTTTAAAAAATGTTTTTTGCTCTTTTGTCCCTTTAAAAAAAGGATGTATATCTTCATTTTTAATACCTGTATTCACATCTATCACAGAATCAATGGCTAAAACATTGCCGCCAAGCCATTCAAATTTAGATTCATTGATGCGATTTTGCAAATCTTTATAATCCAAATCAAATTCATGATTGCCAAAACACACATAATCAACACCTAACGCATTCATAGATTCAATCATGTGTTTGCCTTTGATGGATTTACCATCTTGTTTGAGCGTTCCAATGAGGGATGGATTTAAAAAATCGCCTGCCAAAACGGTTACGGTATTCGGATTTTCTTGTAAAAGTTGCTTTCGCAAATGCGCTACTCGCGCCAAACCGCCCGCTTTACCATTCTCAATAGGCGCAATTTCATAGACATCATTGAGTTGTAAAAAAATAATTTCAATATTGCCATCGCCTTGTGCAGGGTCTAATTTTTTCAAACCAATGCATGCAGGTAAGCAAAAAAGGGAAAGTAAAAGTCCGTAAGAAATTTTTTTCATATAAATTTGTTAAAAAAGATAAATAAGTAACCTAAGTTGCGCGGTAATGCCGCCTACGGCGGCAAAAAGTTGTTTTAAGGGCGTGTGTGTTGTTTTTAAAATTTTGCGAAGCAAAATTTTAAAAACAACACACACACGCCCTTATCCCCTTTTTTGGGGCGGCAAAGCCGCCTACCGCGCAACTTGGGTTTGTTAAATTAAAGTAAGCTATCAAAAGGTAAATAATTGAAAATCAGCAAATTAAGGTGCATCAAGTTTCAAATTCCGCAATTTCCGTTTTGGAAAATGTTGATACAATTGGAACGCGGATGACACGGATGGGGCGGATTTTCACGGATTTTTTTATTTTTACATACAATTTTATTTTTATTTTTATGCTTTTTCAAAATAAAATTTCAATTCAACCGAAAAAAATCCGCGCCAATCCGCTCAATCCGCGTCATCCGCGTTCCAATTGTATCGGCATTTTCCAAAACGGAAATTGCTGTTTCAAACTTGACGCACCTTTTGTGCCTTTAATTTACTTCAACTACTTAGGGCGTTGGTTTCCTATTTTTGTTCTGTCATAGGCGACTCACGCAAAATGCATTGATTATCTTTTTCAATCGAATACGTATCAGGCACAAATACTTTGATTTTGACAACCTCATTACACTCCACCCCTTTAATTTTTAAAGCAGGGCGTTTCGGCACTTTAATATCTAACGCACCCGTCAAATGATCGGGTTGTAAATTATAACGCCCCGTCTGAATAATGTGCGATAACATGGTCAAATCACAACAATCCAATTGGATAGAACTCTGAATCATCACCGTCGTTCCAGACCAAGTGGCGATTTCATAATTGTTAAAACCAAATTGAATAATGTAAGCATCCTCAATCGGGATAATTTGATGAAAAGACTTCTCAATTTGAGCAGATGCGGTCAGTGGCAGGTACAAAAGTCCTGATAAAAAGAGTTTGGATAACATTTTCACAAATGGTATTTTTATTTAGGTGAACAATTCTAATAGATGTGCAAAACGCGCTGAATAGGCGATTTTGCAGGAAGTTACTTCATACAAAATCGTCCAATCAACGCGTTTTATGCTTTCATTACCCCAAAAATGGGAACCTTATTACTGCTTTTTCGCTTCTAAAACAGGCGAATCTTTTAAATAAAATTGTCCCTTACTCACCATTTCATAATTTTCGGGAACCGAAATCTTAAATTTGACTTGCTCTTTGCATTGTAACCCCTTGATAGTCAATGGCGGAAAATTTTTACTACTTACTGAAACCACATCGGCACTATTTTCAAGTGTTAGGGCATAACGACCCGTTTTGACAATGTGAGACAGCATCACTTGGTCGCAACAATCCAATCGAATCAGTCCTTCGACCAATATCGTCTTCCCTGACCAAGTAACCACTTCGTAATCCTCTTTCAACGCAAAATTAAGGATATACGCCTCATCCGCCGTAATGACTTGATGAAATAATTTTTCAACTTGCGCCGTTCCATCTGTCGGCACTCCCCAAACACCCAATGCAACTAAAAGGTTGCCTACCAGCACTTTGAATTTCACTGTGAAATTTTTTTTTCAGAAATGAGTGATAATGTTTGTCAACTGGGGGGCATTTTACACCAACCTTGAAACGACATCAGCATTAAATTGACGACATTTTTCAAATATTGTTATAATGTATTGTATTTTCGATATAATTTATAATTTAATTTTTAAAAAATTAAGGATTCAATCGAGCCACCATTTTTCGGGTAGCATCCAATTCGGTCTTAATGGCTACATTGCGCGGCGTGAAAATAATATAAGAAACCGATTCTTTACTCCCCCCAGCCAATTGCAAAGGCGCAGTTAAACGCGGCGCACCAATGGTCACGGTTTGTTCGTCAAAAACGGTGGTCAAATGATACCTTCCCGTCTCCACTAAGGCTTTCAACAAACCTTCTTGACTATTGGAAAGGGCAATTTTGATTTGAATGCGCACCATCGGATTATCCCATTCGCGGACTTCGACCTTATCCGCGAGACTCAAAACAAGGGTCTGACGACCTTGTGGATGAAACGATTTCGCAAAAGTTTTCTCGGTTTGTGCTGTTATCGTATGCGCGAAAAACAACATTCCAGTCAAAATCAATGATACCATTTGTGCTTTCATAATGACCTCTTTTGTTATTAAAATGCTTAATTCTGGTTCAATGTACACCTGTTCTGCCGAAAATACAAATTTTTTGGTAACATTTTAGTCGTTTATGATAAATATTTATTTTTAAAAATTGAAATGCAGTGTGTTTTCATGGGTTTATAATTGCAAATAGATTTGATATGTATGATAATTTTATGCAATTATTTTAAAATTTGTTTTTAAAAATAACCTAAAAAAGTTACAAAATACATATAAACAACTCTTTTTGAGTAGTATAAATATTTTGGTTTTTTAAATGTGTATTTTTTGATTCTTTGGATTGTGCCACAGTCCAAAGCATCAAAAAACACACATTTAAAAAATCAAAGTTTAAGTTAAAAGACGTTCTTCGATGGATTCAATCGCCGTTTTATTCAAAACAGCGTAAAGATGCGGATACAATTCGCCCGCAGTAGAGGCTTCAACCACAATCGGTGTTGCCAATAAAGCAGGATTGATTTTCAAAATCAAGACTTTTGAAATGCCTGTATAATAACGTTGCAAAACAGGCTCCATTTGATGTAAATAACTCATATGAATAAAGCCTTCCGCCGCCAAACTATCGTGTCGATACGTGTCAGCATTCAGTTGTGCATCCCATGAATCGGGCAAAACAATATGATAAATATAATTCATTTTTAAATCGTATCTAATTGATTATTAAGCATTTTTAAACATTTCTAATAAATCTGCAAGCCGACCTTTTAAATCTTTGCGATTCACAATAAAGTCTAAAAATCCTTTATCCAATAAAAATTCAGCCGTTTGGAAACCTTCGGGCAAGTCTCGTTTAATCGTTTCCCGAATCACTCGCGGACCCGCAAAACCAATTAAAGCACAAGGTTCCGACATATTAATGTCTCCCAACATCGAATACGATGCCGTCACGCCGCCCGTCGTCGGGTCGGTCATCAAAGAGAAATAAGGCAATCGCGCTTTGGCTAATTGGGTCAATTTGGCAGCCGTTTTTGCCATTTGCATCAGCGAAAAGGCAGATTCCATCATACGCGCACCGCCCGATTTGGAAATCAACAAAAAAGGCGTTTTCGTTTGAATACTCCTATCAATCGCCCGCACAATGCGCTCGCCGACCACCGAACCCATCGAACCGCCAATAAAAGAGAAATCCATACAGGCAATCACCAAACCATGCCCTTGCACAAGTCCTTCGCCGACCGAAATCGCATCCGTCAATCCCGTTTTGCGTTGCGCGTCCCGCAAACGGTCAGGATAGGTTTTGGTATCCACGAAATGGAGCAAATCCTTAGAAATCACCTCCTCAAATAAGAGCGTGTATTGATTGTTATCAAACAAAATTTCAAAATAATCCCGAGAACCAATGCGCACATGATAGTCGCATTTGGGACATTTTCGATAATTATCTTTAAATTCGTTCATCATCGTCGTCTCTTTGCACTGCGTGCATTGATGCCAGAGACCGCCCGGAATTTCTTTTTTACCAGTCGTGGCGGTTTGAATGCCTTCGCGTAAACGTTTGAACCAACCCATGTTTTTCTAATGTGAAGCTATGTCAATATGTGAGATTTCAATCGAATCACCGATTGAACCTGCGAAATTAGGTTTTTTTTAAAATAAATGGTCTTTTTTTTTCAAAATTACAAAACTTTGCTGCATTTTTGTTGCAACTTGTCTTTAAAAAGCGCAAATATATGGATTTTGGAAAATTATATGATGTATCCAATGTTAATTTTGCATTACCGCCTGACGCGCCGCAAACGTTGTCGCGTCTGCAACAAGGTGCTTCCGAAATAGGTTCGCAAAAGCCAAATTTTTATATTGGTTGCACGGGTTGGGCGATGAAAGAATGGGTGGGCAAAACCTATCCGCCCAAAGCGAAACCAATTGATTTTTTAAATCATTATGGTAAACAATTCAATACCATTGAATTAAATACAACGCATTATCGTACTCCGTCTATTCAAACTTGTGAAGAATGGTTTGTGAAAACGCCTGCGGATTTTAAATTCGCGCCTAAAATGTTGCAAGCCGTTTCGCATGCCAACGATTTGGGACTTCATTCGGGTTTGGCTCAATCGTTTATTGATGCGGTTTTGCATTTGAAAACCAAAAATGGTATTTGCTTTATGCAATTGCCACCTTATTTTAAATTTGCAAATTTGCCTATTTTAGAACTTTTTTTGAAAAAATATGCGCATCAAATGCCATTAGCCATAGAAGTACGTCATGAATCTTGGTTTGAAAACCCGCATCATGGCAATTTATTATTTGAATTATTGGAAAATTATGGCGTTTCGACGGTCATTACAGACGTATCTGGTCGGCGCGATGTGCTGCATCAACGATTGACGACTTCCACCGCAGTCATTCGTTTCGTAGGAAATGCACTCCACGCAACCGATTTTACGCGTATCACAGAATGGATTCAACGATTAAAAATTTGGTGTATGGCAGGTTTGAAAGAAGTTTATTTCTTTACACACGAGCCTGACAATCTTTTAGCACCTGAATTAGCTCTTTTTGTCTATGATGAAATTCAGAAAATAGTGGATGTTAATTTTCAACCGATTTGCAGAAAACCCACTTTTTTTGATGAACAACAATTTTCTTTGTTTTAAAAATCCTAATTCAAAATCTACACTTTGCGTCGAGTGGTTTTGGATACAATTGGAACGCGGATGACACGGATTGAGCGGATTGGCGCGGATTTTTTTGGAATTCAGTAGGAAATTCATAAAAAAACCCAAAAAATCCGTGCAAATTCGCCCAATCCGCGTCATCCGTGTTCCCATTGTATCGCAAAACGATCGTGCGTGAAGTATAATTTCAAGGAATAAATATAATGCCTTTACTCAACAAACGCGCCGTCCGCACGACACCCGATTTTTGAATCTGTTGATTTTCAGCTTGTTCTAAATAAACGGTCATTTCGCCAGACGGATGTTCAATGGAATAGGCATTTTCACCCGATTCCTTTACTCAACAAACGCGCCGTCCGCACGACACCCGATTTTTGAATCTGTTGATTTTCAGCTTGTTCTAAATAAACGGTCATTTCGCCAGACGGATGTTCAATGGAATAGGCATTTTCACCCGATTTAGGCAATGAAACCATGCCTTTTGCCACTGTATCGGGCAAAATACAGGCAGTTGCCACTGAAATCGCTGCCAAAACCCCAATCGCATCATGGCAAACATGTGGAATAAACATCCGTGTCGTCACCAATCCGCCCTGTTGCGCAGGAGCAATCAAACACATTTTAGGAATGCTTTGCTCGCGTACATCGCCGAGATTCATATGATGACTTATCGTACATCGAATTTTTTCCAATATTTGTTTCAACTCAAACATGGCATCCAATTCAGCCTTTGATTCATAACCGGAAAGCCCAAAATCGCTTGCCCGCAGCAAAACCACAGGCATCCCATTATCAATACAAGTCATTTGATAACCATCTATCACATCCATTCGATTGCCTGTGGGCAATAATTGACCACAAGTTGCGCCCATTGTATCCAAATAGTTGCAAATAATGGGCGCAGCCGTGCCTAAAACGCCATCAATTTTAACATTTCCGCCATATTCAACCTGTCCATGAGGCGTTTGAACGATGATTTCGCAAATGCCGCCTGTATTTAAAATGCCCACTTTCGCACGCGTTACAGGATGGGTTGCGGGAATCATGCCCGATTCAATCGCAAAAGGCACTACACCTGCAAGGATATTCCCACACGTTTGAACTGTCGAAACGCGCCCTTTTCCCATCATGCCTTGAATGAAAAAGTATTGTAAATCAACGGATTGTAATTCCGAAAGACTCACAATCGCTACTTTACTGCTCAATGAATTACCACCACCCAAGCCGTCAATCTGACGCAAATCACCTAAGCCCGCCCCTTCCAAAGCCGCTAAAACGGTTTGATAACGCGCCTTTTCATCCGTAGGTAAATCCGCAGCGTTAAAATAAAGCCCTTTGGAACTGCCGCCCCGAAAGTGCATATAAGGAATACTTTTTTGCATAAGAGGAAACCGTTTAAATTAGTAACCATATTTTTTATCCCAACCATAAATTTGTAATGAATTGAGTCCTTTGCGCAATTCAATTCGCACTTTTGCTTCTTTGAGTTCTCGGGCGCGGGCTTTTTCAATGGTTTCAGCAACCAAATTTTGTGGAATCACGACAACGCCATCCCTATCACCGACAATTATATCACCCGGATTCACCATGTATTCTCCCATGATAATCGGTTGATTTAGAATGCCTTCCCCATGATTTCCAGTGCCTTTGATGCACAAACCGCGACTGAATACTGGAAAATCCATCGCCTCAATATCGTCCGCATCGCGCACACAACCGTCAATCACCAAACCAGCAATGCCTTTCATCTTTGCGCCAAGACTCATCAAATCGCCCCAATAACCCGCTTCATAAAAATTGGAACAATTCACGACCAAAACATCGCCCGCTTTCGCATACGCATAAGCGCGATGCAGCATCATATTGTCGCAAGGCATGGTTTTGACTGTATAAGCCGTGCCGCAAACCTTCATTTTGGGCGAAATAGGCTTGATACCCGAAGGTAAATTCCCTGTTTTGCCCAATGCTTCATGCAACGTTGCGGCGGAGAATTGACCAATCTCGTTAATTAATTCTTTAGAAATAGCCATATGTAAATCATTGATTTAAAAGATAGTATCTGTTACACGCGGCACCATACTTTGATGCGCTTCCGCAAATTTAACAGCATTCTGTCCCGAAATACGGCGGGCATGATTGCCCCGTCTGCCACCTAATTCGGTATAATAACTTTTTAAATAATTTTGCGCACCCATACAAGCCATTGCCGCTATCTTTTTCTCAAAAACAGCCGTGATGTCAATGAAAATATCAGGCACAAAACCCGATAATTCAGGTTGATGCGGCTCAAAACAATACCATGCAGGCGGGTCAATGCGCTCAAAAGCCGCCGCAACGCCCGCCCCTGCGGAAAGCAATCGCGCCCGTTGAACCGTTGTGAAAGCTAACGGGTGGTCAGGATTAAATGGATCTTTTTCGGTATGCGTAATAATCACATTCGGTGCGAAATTGCGAATGATTTCAGCCAATTGTGCCGTCCGTTCTTCCGAAACAATCATTGGATAATCGCCCCAATCCAAACATTTGAAAACACTGCCGAGTATAATAGAGGCTTTATCCGCCTGTTCATGCCTAATTTTTTTGACATCTTCAACAGAACGTTTGGGATTTTCTTTCCACAACTCGCCCGATTCGCCGCGTTCCCCATAGGATAACGCCAAATTTAAAATTTCACCGCCTTGTTCAGCAACTTTGGCAATCGTACCACCTGCCCGCCACACAAAATCAGCAGAGTGTGCGCCTACAACTAATAGTTTTTTTTTCATATTTTTTTGATATGTTTTTTATTCAAAATCTTCTGGCAATGGCGTACCGCGTGTATGAAAACTACTGACCGTTTGCAAACCCCATGCTTGCCCTTTCATGCGTTCCTCCCGATTCCAAACAATGGTTTCATAATCAGGGTCAAGAATTAAACGCGCTGTCGGATTGGCAATTTCGATGCGATTCCCGCCCGGTTCATACACGTATAAGAAAAAAGTTTGTTGAATGGCGTGTTTATGGGGACCCGTTTCAATGAAAATTCCATTTTCTAAGGCAATATCCGCCGCTAAAAGCACTTCCTCCCGACTATTCACCGCATACGTCAAGTGGTGAAAGCGTCCATGCAAACCCGTATGGTCTTCCGTAACAGCAAGGTCATACGATTTAGAATTGACCGAAAACCAAACACCTTTGGGTTTTTCATCCATAATAATAGTCTCCGTCAATCGTCCACCTAAATTTTCTAATTGAAAATCTCTAAAATCAACAATTTTACTTGCCAATAAATTAAGATGGTCGATGCGCCGTACATTCATACCTCTTCCGGGGAATTTGCTAATCGTATTTTTCAAAGCCGATTGGTCCGCAAGTCCTGCTTGATATTTTTCTGTTTCAAAATACACCTCAACAGCATGATTATCAGGCGTTTGGAACGCATAGGTTTTGCCATGCCCCAAGTCGCCATCATGCCAGCCTTTGCCAAAACCTGTTTTTTCAAGGGCTTTGACCCGCCTTTCGAGGGCTTTTGGGCTTCGAGCGCGCCATGCAAAATGCCCTAAACCAGCATGTTTATGCGCAGTGAGCTTCAACGTATGGTGTTCATAATCGTCGTAAGCGCGCAAATAGACCGAATCGCCCTGTGCGGCACTGATAGACATACCCATAATTTCGGTGAAAAACCGAGTACTTGCGTCCAATTTCGGAGTCAACAACTCCACATGCGCCAGATGCGCAATATCCCAGATGACTTCTTTCATAATTTTATTTTGATGAGGGGGACTTTACGTAAGTCCTCTAAAAATGGGGGACTTTACGTAAGTCCTCACAAAGGTCTGTTAAAATTTGCGCTAAAAATATAACAAATGAGCCTATTCTTGGTATTTTTAAGACATTGTTTAAAAAAAAATAGGTTTAAAAATGTGCATATTGACGGCTTTTTGCATCTTGTATTTGAACAATTAAAAATTAAACGGTTATGCAAGCAAAATATCGGTATTTTTTATCAATCGCATGGCTCTTCTGGGTCGGTTGCGGTAATGAACCACGTTTAGGCAGTGTTTCGTCATCGACTGGCACAGCATCAGGACATGTTGAAATGGCTCCTGCTGCGCCACCGCCTGCGGGGTCAAGTTCAAAAATGGCTTCGGATTCAAAACAAAAACCTGCTGCAGATGCTGCTGCTGCCGCAGCAAATGAAGAAGGCACTAAACCGGCTGCGGAAAAAATCGAAGTGGTAGAACGAAAAGTCATCAAAACGGGTGATATTGAGTTTGAAACCAAAGATTTAAATAAAACAAAAAATCTTATTGCGAAAACCGTGAGCGATTTGAAAGGGTATGTTGCAGAAGAAAGTCAGCATAATTCGGATTATCGCAAACAACATACAATTACGATACGCGTTCCTGCGCTGCAATTTGATACGTTGTTGAGCATTTTGGGGACACATGCAGGGCATTTTGATTCAAAAAACATTCATACACAAGATGTTACGGAAGAATATATTGATGTTTCGGCGCGTTTGAAAACGCAACGCAATTTGGAAATTCAATATGTTCAAGTCTTGAAACAGGCTAAAAATGTGAAGGAAATTATGGAAGTACAAGGTTTTATCGCGGATGTGCGCGAAAAAATCGAATCGGCAGAAGGGCGATTGCGGTATTTGAGCAATCAAGTCGGTCTCAGTACGTTGACCATTTCTTTTTATACGACAACGGGTGTTTCTGGACATCCCAAAGGCTTTTTCTGGCGTTTAACCCACGAATTTGGCAATGGATGGGAAGGTTTATTGAATTTAGTGGTTGGTGTGGTGAGTATTTGGCCTTTTTGGTTGCTGGTTTTTGGAGCGATTTGGGGGTTTCGCCGTTGGAAAAAAGGCGGGAATATTTTCCGTTTTTGGAAAAAATAAATTTAATGTAATTGAAAATGATTTGATGTATTTTTTTTACAATAATTTAAAGGTCGTTGAGGTTGCAACCTCAACGACCTTTAAATTATTGATAATCAATAGATTGCAATGAAAATTTAGGCAAGAACAGGCGTTCCTTTTTTTTCGTTCAGCAAGCGATTTTTTTCAATCCCTTTCGCAAGGTCATCTCGTTCCGCAATAATGCCCTGCATGTAAAGCAAATACGAGAAGGCTGCTAAATTGGCTTTAACCACAATATCGGTGGCGGCTCTCCAAGGCAATTGAATGATTGATTTGCGTTTTCTATAAACAAACCGAAAAAGAGTCGCATTAGAAGTGTCTTTATAGCCTAATTGCAACAACATTTGCGCTAATTCGCCATAAGTGGCTTCTAATTCGTTGTAAACGCTGACTTTTTCCATTGCTTTTGTTTTTTTGAATGATAAAAAGATTGAATATTGGCAGCCGAAAAAAGATTTTCTATCGGGATTTGAATCCGTATCCATTTTTTTACGCTCGTCAACGCAATCCATTTGGAGGCAAAATAGGCTTGCAAATCCAAAAAATAAGCTTTTTCTCTACGGCGGCATCATACAAAACCAGTAAAATTACTAAGGAACTGAGGAGCCAAAGTTCTAAATCTTGTTTAGATAAGTCAAATTTAACATTTTTTTGTCCTCAGTCCATTGAAGATGGTCTGTTGATTTTAATTGAAAATGAATCATAAAACTTTCAATTTCGCCTTGATCATTAAACGTGTGGATAATGCCATCATAGCCATAATCATTGCGTTCATAACGCTGGACAGTATAATTGGCATAGAGGATTTGCCTTTCCACATGATTAAAGCCTAAATCCTCTATAAGATGTTGTCGAGTACGTCTTTTTCTCATAGATTTTTTGATTTTATAGTGCAAAGATAAGACTTTTTGAATTCAAAACCACGTTCTTTCTAAAAAAAACTTGTGGTCAGCTGCTATAACTAACGGTTCGGCAAGAAATCCTTAAACGGGTGTGGTTATGACGGATTCAAATATTTTTT